>NZ_JAOSIS010000025.1:4894-8221 GCF_030586915.1 'Vigna radiata' phytoplasma | reverse complement strand
ACAACTTATAAAGGAAAAGATCATTGATCAATCTACAAATTATAAACAACTATCATTAGATACCATAATAAAACAAACTTTTAACGACGAATTCATAAAATTAACAAATTTAAAAGATGAAATTAATCAAGTTATAAACACTGATAATAATTCTAATACTAACACTAACAATAGTGATAATGATAATTTTAAACTTTCATCAGATAATAACTCTTCATTAGCAACCAAATTATTTTACTTATTGTGCGTTATAATAACAATAACATTTTTACTTATAATTTATCAATTTAACAAAAAACCTCAACATAAAAATCATTTATAAATATTTAAATTTGTTATTAAAACAAATAAAAAAACACTCTCCTAATGTGTATAAAAACATTTAGAGAGTGTTTTTTTATTTAAAATTTTTTTAAAATTTCATTATCCAAAAAATAAAAATGGCGGAGCAGAAGGGATTCGAACCCTTGCATCAATTTCTTGAACTACATCCTTAGCAGAGATGCCTCTTATAGCCACTTGAGTACTGCTCCATAAAAAAATTTATTAATTTTTATTTTAAAAAATGTTAATACGCAATAGATTATAACAAATATAAAGTAAGAAATAAAAAAAATCTTATTTTTTTTAAAATTATCAACAATAATTCTCCGTTATAAAACGGAAAATTAAACAAATTGATTAATTTTAAATTTATTTTTTTATATTAAAAAAACGCAACAAAGAATAACCAAAATAAAATAAAATAATAAAAATAATAATTTTAATAAAATTACGTTCTAACCAAAATTGCCAACCTTGTTGAGTATGAATTATATTTTTTGAATATTTTTGTAAAAAATTAAATACCATATTTTCAATTTCTTCTTCTGATGTAATTGTTTCATCTAATTTTAAATTATGATTAATCCATAAACTAGCTCGTTTACTGATTAAGTTGATAGTGTTAAGATCAGTAGAATCATGAAAATAATTAGACAAAAAATATTGATTAACAATTTGATTAATTTTTGTTTCTAACTTTTGTTCAAATTGTTGTTGATAAATCTCGATTGATTTTTTTAAATTATCAATAATATTATCCAATTCTAAATTTTGTTGAAAATAATTTTTAATTAATTGATTTATTAAATTTTTTTTCAATTTAGATTTTTCGAAAATAGGAACAGAGAGATCTAAATGTTGATATATTTTTTCTTCCCAAATTCTATAATATAAACTATCTTGTTGATAAAAATATTTTTCTTGATTCATAAATATTTTATTTAAAATTTCTTCAGATAAAATATTATTTCGAATCAATGAATCTAATTCTTGATCAAATTCTTGAATAGTTGTTTTTTTTAAATATTCTTTAATTTGTTCAATTTGAATTTGAGAAAATATTTTTTTATTTAAACTTATTTGATTAATTATTTCAGTTATTTTATCATTAATCAATTTTTTAAGGCGATCATAAAGATCTTTATTTAATCGTATAATAATCTTTTCTAAACAAGTTTCTCGAGAAATATTATAATCTTTCCAACATAAATTGATTTCTTCTTCAATCAATTTAACAATATTTAAATTCAATAAATCCTTAATCATTTTCTGAGATAAATTTATTTTAGAAATTATCTCGTTAATCCATTTATCTTTAAATTGTTTTAACCAATCATTAAATAATTCATTTAATACCAAATCATTTAAAGAATTAATTAGGGGATTAATCTCTTCTATCATATTATTCTTTTTTTTTCGTAAAAACGGATATTCTTTAATAAAATTTTCCCATTTTTCAGACAATAAAGAAATAATTTCTTTTTGTTTAGATAAATCCCAAACAAAATATATACAATTAACCTTATATTTATCATTTGTAATATATAACCTTAAAAGTTCTTCCGGATTAGAAATTTTTAAAGTTGGCAAACTATTATAAAAGCTCAAATTATCAGTTATAACCTCTTTAAAATCTAAATAAAAACCTAATAAATGTTCAGGCCACATATTATTCAAATGAATATCATAAAAATAACCTCCATCATTTCTTAAAGAAATATAGACAGGTTTTTTATTTTCTTGACTATTATTTTTAATTAATTGATAATATTCTAATTCTATTGGTTCGAAATCGTTATCTTCAAAAAGTTGCTTAATAGGGATACCATTGTATTCTTTAATAAAAGCTAAATCTTTCCAATTATTAGCTTGATGTTGATGATTTTCCCAATTACCTTGTCCCTTATTAACTTGATTAATTTCTAGTTTTAAATCTAAAGATAACTGCAAATCAATTAATTTTATATAAGGATGTTGATGATTTAATCTTTGCGAGATAGTAACAGCTTGATTTAATAAACTAATTAAACCACGAGGAGTTTTTAATTCATCATAATTAAACTTAAATATAATTTTAGGAATATCATTTATCAAATAATCATAAGCCATTAAATCTAATTTATAATCTTTAGCTTTTAATTTTAAAAATTCCTGAATAGAAGGTAAATCCCACAAATCAACTTTAATACGTTTATCAAAACGACTTAAAATAGCTGAATCTATTTCTTCTAAGATATTTGTCATAGCGACAATAAACACAGGTTTTTCTTTATCTTCGTGAACACCTTCTAAATAAGATAAAAAAGCAGCCACAATATTACCATGATCAGTAGTCAAAGAATTGCTCGATCGAGAACGAAATACACTTTCGCATTCATCTATTAAAATAATACTTGGAAATTTTTTACGAGCTTCCATAAAAAGATTTTCTATTAATCTCGGAGCTTCACCTACATAAGTTTTTGAAAAATCCGAAGATGATAAAGTAAAAACCGATAAACCTGATTCTCGAGCAAATGCTTCAGCTAAATAAGTTTTACCTGTACCTGGAGGACCATACAAGATAATACCTTTAGGAGGCTTTTTCATACCCATGGTCAAATATTGATTAGTATTTTTAAGATAATTCAGATAATCTTGCAATTGTTCTTTTTCGTTAGACATACCAATCAATTGACTAAATAAAGGCATTTGAGAAGTATCTTTAAAAAATCTTTGAGCATCAATATTTAAAGATGTATTTTTAATATTTTCAGAATCTTTTTTATCTAAAAAATTTAACAATGAAGATGTAACAGTCTCCATACTTTTTAAAACACGTTCAAAAGTATTAAGGTGATTATCTATTTTTTGGTTTAAATCTGCGTTATCACGTTTAACCCTGTCCAAATTTCCCTGTAATTGATCACGTTTTTCTTGTAAAGTTCGTAATTCGGTTTGAAGTGTATTAATAGTTGTTTCACTAGATTGATGATCTTGTTGTAATTCGGCTTTAATGGTTTC
>NZ_JAOSIS010000025.1:0-4798 GCF_030586915.1 'Vigna radiata' phytoplasma | reverse complement strand
TTAGTTATTAAATCTTCTTTTAAGCCATCGATTTCAGATTTTAACTGGTGACGTTCCTGTTCGGATAAATCTGCTTGTTGACGATATTGAGATTCTTTATCTGCAATAGTTTGTTTCAAAGAAGCAATGCTTGTTAATAAATTGCTTTGGTGATCATGAGTTTCTGACACCACTTGATTGAGATGATCAATAATTTTACGTTGTTGCGCAAGACGTTCTTTTAACAAACCCATTTCCTCTTGTAAAGAGGTTAATTGTCGTGTTAATTGTTCATTTTGGTTCTTTAAATCTGCGTTATCCTGTTTAACCCTGTCCAAATTTCCCTGTAATTGATCACGTTTTTCTTGTAAAGTTCGTAATTCGGTTTGAAGTGTATTAATAGTTGTTTCACTAGATTGATGATCTTGTTGTAATTCGGCTTTAATGGTTTCCAATGATACAGAGATGTTTGCCAAATCTTGATGCGCTTTTTCTAAATCTTTTTCGTATCGAGCAACCTTGCCTTTATTAGTTATTAAATCTTCTTTTAAGCCATCGATTTCAGATTTTAACTGGTGACGTTCCTGTTCGGATAAATCTGCTTGTTGACGATATTGAGATTCTTTATCTGCAATAGTTTGTTTCAAAGAAGCAATAATATCTCTTTCTGTATTTGAAAAAACGTTTATTTTTTTTATTTTATGTTTAATAAAATGAAAATCTGTATCCACTTTAGACAATAAAATATATTTTTTCTGCAATAACTCTAATTCATTTATAAATGATTGTTTATCTTGATTATTTTTTGAATCCCAAATATCTATACTTAATTTTAAAACAGTATCTAAATAATTTTTAGATATAAATAAAAAATTTTTAGGAAACCAATTACTCCAAAAAATACCTTTATTATCCAATTTAAAGGAACTGTCTTTATACATTAAATATTTATCATAATTTTGAAATTCAACAGAACTACCAGGAAAAACAAAAATATATTTATCCGGATCGAAAACTATTTCTTCTATTTTATCTTTGAATCCATTAAATAAATCATATTTATCTAACATAGATAAATACTTTGTAAAATCAAAAATTGATTCTTGATTATTAAATTGATAATTATGATTTTTAATTTCACCTAAAATCAACACTAAAACTTGATTTAATAAAAAATTTATTTTATCTTTATTTGATTCCTGGAAATATTGAGGAAAAGAGTTTTTAATTTTTAATAAAGCTTTAAATTCATTAATTTCAATTTGTTTTAGTTCTTTATCAAAATTAATATCTTGTTCTTGTGAAAATTTTGAGTTAAGTAAAGAAAAATGAGTTAAATTAATATTTTTACTTTTAATTATAAGATTAGACCAAAATAAAAAAATTAAAATTTTAAAAACACAAAAAAAAACAAAAAAAAATAAATAATTTTTTTGAATTTTCATATTAAAACTATTTAGACCAATATCTTTCTAACGAATATAGTCCAAATTAAATTAATAAATATTAAAAAATAATTTAACAATGTATATTGAATAAATTAAAATATTTATAAAAAATATCAAAAAAACAAAAATAAATAAAAAAGATCTGTTTTTCAAGATCTTTTTTAGAATTAAAAATATAATTTAAAAAATTTAATATAACAAAAAACTTAAATTTAATGCAAATAAATTAATTTATATTGATGTAACAAAATATTAATCATATTTAATAGAATTAATAAAAAACTTTAAAAAACTTTATAAATCAATAAAAACTAGTGATTTTCCCAAGACCTCCAAAATTAATATTAGATTTTTTTCAATATATTATAATTAAAAATTCCTAGATATTATTTAGGTGAACTTATTAATTTAAACTTATTTATTATTATAAGCAATAACTCCTGGAGACTCAATTAATTTACAAAATTCAACAGCAGAACGGTTTTTATGGTTCTCTAAAGTATTATTTTGTTGAATAGTAGCATACTCTGGTTCTAAATCAACATTATGATTTACAAGAGTATTGGCAGAATTAATTTTTTTTAGTTTTTTTAAATTTTTCTTAATATTACGAAATGGTTTAAATAAAGAACTAAATTTAAAATTAGATTTAGTTTTAGATTCGATTTCATCTATATTAGATTGCATTTCATTTGTAGAATTAACATCTGATAATAACGAAGATTTTCTACTTAAAACACTCGCAATTTCTTCATCTTTTAATTCCGGGAAATTAACATTATTATCGCTTATAGATGAAAATTGATACTTCAAATCATCATCATTCTCTTCCGGCAATATTAATGAATCATTGTTTATTTTTAATTTAGGATCTTCAGGCAAAATGGTCCCTGATGTTAAATTTTCTTTAGAATTAAAAGGCATAAATGATGATTCTGAATGGCTCGAAAAAATAAATGCCATCGCTCCTATAATCATGAATAATACAATAACAGATAAAATTTTAATATTTTTTAATGACATAAATTGTTTTTTTGCAGTATTTATATTTATTATTTCCTTCTTTTATATAATTAAATATACCAATTTTAAATCAAAATATTGATAAATTATTTTCAATACTATCTTTTTTTATTAAAAAAGTTAAAATAATTTACAATTATGTTTAATACAATATAATTTTTTATATTTTTTTCAATGTTCAAATTCAAATTTCAAAATCAAATATTTATTAAATTCAATTAAAAAATCAAAATTAATAAATAAACAAAAACATTTTTACACTAATCTATCATAGAAAAATAAGTGTCAAAATCGTGTAGCAATTACATTCCTTTAATTAAAATTTTAAATTAAATAATTACTACATTTAATATTATAAACTAATTTTAACAAAAATAAACAGATATAAAAAAATTAATAAAAATATATTTATATAATGTTAAATAAAACGTGATTATTTTTTAACAAAATAATCACATCTATATTAAAAAATACATCTAAAAATAAATCCAAAACGAAAGATAAATAACAATCAATATTTTATATAATTTCCTAAAATAACCCCAAAAAAACTAAAATAAACCAATACCAAAGAATCAAATAACTATAAATACTTATATAACTTTCGAAAAAATATTAAAAATATTCCAGCACATAAAAACAATTAATAATATAATTAAGTTTATATAAAACAAATCCATTATAATTTTATTTTTATAAATACTATAAATTTCAAAATCTATTACTTAAAAAAATAATAAATTGATTTTTTTTAAGATCAACAAATAAATTTAATTCAATATTTATAATATTACAAATAAATATTAATCAATTTTTTCTATTTCAATCTCTTTTTTAATTTCTTCGTCAATTTCTTCTATCTTTATATTAGAATTGTAGTTATTATCAATTGAATCATCAGATTTATAAGGAAAAAAAGATAATAAAGTGTTTTTAATGTTTTTAATAGGTTGCCAAATCTTATCTAATTTCAAAGTATCATAAAGCCAATCAGAAAAAATATTTAAAATATTAGATTTTAAACTAGTTAAATTTTTTGAAATTTCAGGTTCTAAAACTTGATAAAAAATTTTACTAGAATGTTCTTTAGTGTGCTTTTCCAAATGATCAATAGATTTATACAACTTAAGTTGAACATTTTCTTTTAAATCATCAACAGATTTATCAAATTTTAGACTTATTTGATCTACTGTATTTTTAATATGATCTGTAATATCATTAACACTTTTTTCGGCATAATTCGTCAGATTTAAAATCAAATCTTTTTGTCCTGATTCTAAATTATTTTCCAAAGAACTGCTAACATTTGAACAAATTTCATCGTGTTGTTGTCCAATAGCAACTAAAATATTGCCCATAAAAATGAAAATAATAAAAAATAAAATAGAAGCTATTAAAATGGATAATAAAAAGATTTTTTTCTTTCTAATATTTTTTTTATTCATAATTTAAATACCTATTTTCTTTGTTATTAAATTATTTTTCAAATACTATTAATTAATTTACACATTAGATTAATTTTAATATAAAGCTTATCTTTATACTAATTTAATGTTATTGTTTTTATCATCATTTTATATTCTTTAAACTAAAGAAACAAAAAATTTTCAAAAAATCAAAAAATTAATTGAAATTTAATAAAAAATAACTAAAATATCACAATTAAAAAATTATATATCAATGCAAAAATTTCAAAAATTAATGGTAAACTAAAAAATTATACCTTTACTATAATACCACAAAGCATTTTATCAAAAATTTTTGTTTTAATAAAATACAAAAATATTTTATATTTTATTAAAAATTTGACAAACATCATTTTTTTTTATAGAATTTTAAAAATTAAAACCAATTAGATTAAAAATATCATAAAAATCTAAAAATATTGACAATTATTTATAAAAATTAAATTTTATAATCCAAAAAGGAGCGTAAAAATTATAATGAGCTATATAATAGAAGTTAAAAACTTAAAAAGATCTTTTAACAAAGAAATAATTTTAAATAACATTAATCTGCAAATAAAAACAAAAGAAATAGTTTCTATTATCGGTCGTTCTGGTTCCGGAAAATCAACTTTATTAAGGTGCTTAAATTTATTAACTAAACCAGATTCAGGAAAAATTTTTTTTAATAATTATAATCTTCTAGATTCAAATACTTCCCTAACTGATTTAAGAGTACAAATAGGAATGGTTTTTCAACATTTTAATTTGTTTTCGGAAAAAACTGTTTTAGAAAATTGTTGTCTAGCATTAAGATGTGTATTTAAAATGAATTATACAGAAGCTTCTCGTAAAGCTTTAAAAAAATTAAAAGAAGTAGGAATGGAGAAATTTGCTCACGAA
>NZ_JAOSIS010000024.1:0-8671 GCF_030586915.1 'Vigna radiata' phytoplasma | reverse complement strand
TGGGGGCTGATAGTGTTATCAATTTAAATCCAAAACCAAGAGTTGAATATATCCGTTATGCTGATGACTTTATTATTGGCATTAAAGGCGAATATGACCAAGCCGAAAGAATCAAAGACCAAGTAACGCAATGGCTAAAGCAGGACCTGAACCTTACTGTTAGTAAGGATAATTCCAAAATTGTTAAAGCCAATAAAGGAACGAGGTTGCTATCCTACATGATCAAGGTCAACCCCACCAATAAAAAACGCTGGCAAGGAAACGGAAAACGTCAATTGCTAAAGTTCGAAAGAAATGTAAAATTGGTTCAACTTGGGGGATTGCTTATATTAACAAAAGGGAAACCCAATACGAACCATGGAATGTTTACACTTGGGACAAAATTAAAAAAATGCGTAATTATAAGGGAAATCCCGATATTACCATCAATAAGTATATTTTCCAAGGTTGTACCCATCTAACTGACCGTTTAAAGGCGGAATGTTGTGAGAATTGCGACAAAACAACCCAACTTCAAATTCATCACATTGGGATGGTCCGCAATGCGCATCACCAAAGTATCATGAATCAAAGAACAAAGGTACTGTGTAAAGATTGTCATCGCAAGATAACCAATCAACAAATACACGATATCAGAAAGAATAAGAACAATAAGAATAAATAGCTAATCAACCGCGAGGGGAAATTAGTTCTCGCAAGAGAGTAAATTATGGAAAGCCGGATGCTGGGAAACTTGCTTGTCCGGTTTGGACGGGGGCTGATTGTAAATAAAAAAGCAAAAATAAATCGCTGAATAAAACGCAATTAATCTATCCGTATTATAAAATAATATTTTTATATTAAGTTTAATTGTTATTTTTGTTTTATTTCTCAATAAAATTAATTAAAGTATAAAATTAAATATTCTAAATTTTTTTATTTAATTAAAAAAATATTTTTTAAATAAAAAATCAATTAAATTTCTCATTGTTTTTAAAAAAATATATATTTAAAATATGAAATTATTTTTTTAATTTACAATGAGATTAACTATTTATTTAATATTTATCAATAAATAGAAAAAATATAATAAATATAAAAAAAGGTTTTCTAATTATGATTATTTTATCTATTGAAACTAGTTGTGATGAAACTAGTATCGCTATTACTCAAGATGGAAAAAAAGTATTAGCAAATGAAACTTGTTCGCAAATTAAATGTCATCAAAAATATGGTGGTGTAGTTCCTGAAATAGCTTCTAGAAAACATTTAGAAGTGATAACATATCTTTTACAAAAAACTTTTGTTGAAGCAAAAATAAACCCTAAAAATATAGATTTAGTAGCAGTAACTCAAGGTCCAGGATTAATAGGATCGTTATTATTGGGTGTTAGTGCTGCCAATACTTGGTCTTATATTTATAAAAAACCTTTAATGGGAGTAAATCATTTAATGGGTCATATTTACTCTGTTCAAATAGAACATGAGATAGAATTTCCTGCTTTAGCTCTAATTGTTTCAGGAGGACATACAGAATTAATTTATTTAAATAATCATTTTGATATACAGAAATTAGGAGCTACTTTAGATGATGCTGTTGGTGAAGTTTATGATAAAGTTGCTAAAAATTTAAATTTAAATTATCCTGGTGGTCCTATTATAGAAAAACTCGCTCTTAAAGGCGAATCTGTTTTTAAATTAACATTACCTTATATTAAAAATAATAATTTGGATTTTAGTTTTTCAGGATTAAAAAGTCAAATTATTAATTTAATCAATCAAAATAGTCTTAATATGTCTAACAAATTTATTTATGATATATGCGCTTCTTTTCAAAAAGTAGTTATTGAGGTTTTATTAATTAAAATAAAAAGAGCTTTAAAAAAATTTCCTACTAAAAACTTAATTTTAGTAGGAGGTGTAGCTTCTAATGCTAGTTTAAAAAAGAGATTTTTTCAAGAATTTCCTGATTTAAGATTATTAATTCCAAGTGTAAAGTTTTGTACAGATCAAGCTGCCATGATTGGCATTGCAGCTTATTATCAATACAAATTCAAAAAGCCTAAAGAATTGTATAGTTATAATTTAACAGGATTAGCTGATTTAAATTCTTTTTTTTAATAACTTTTTAAATAATATTTGTAATTATTAAAATTAAACTTTAAAAAAAATATTTAGGAATATATTTATATTTTTGGATAGGTTCATAGTATGCAATCCATTCGTGATTATAATTTGTGACTATAAAAGGTTCTGTGGTGATAATTTGTCTTTGATCTAAATACACACCGTTTTTAATTAATCTTATCAAATAATCATTTAAAATAATTTTTTGATAATTTTTAAATAAAATTTTAATATCTATTAAATTAGATAAAGAAATTTGATTCATTAAAGTAGCTTTTTGTAGATCATATATACCAATTCTAGTTCTTTTTAATTCTTTTAGTGCACCATAAGTATTCATTTTTTCACCAATATCTCGAATTAAACTTCTAATGTAAGTTCCTTTAGATACATCTACTTGAAATTTCGCCTCTTGTTTGTGCGGATTATATGAAATTAATTTTAAATTTGAAATTGTTACTTTTCTAGGTGGAATATCAATATGTTTTTGTTTTCTAGCTAAATTATACATTTTTTGACCTTTAATTTTAATAGCAGAAAACATTGGGGGAGTTTGCCAATATTGTTTATTATTAAAATAATCAAAATTTTTTTTTACAATATTTTCTGGTAAAATTATTTCTTTTTTATCAATTAATTCTCCAGAAATATCTAATGTATCATAATTTTTATTAAATAAAGCAGTTCCTTGATATTGCTTATTTAAATCATTAAATAAAAATGCTAATTTTGTTGCTTTATTAATATAGGGATAGATTATTTGCGTTTCCATATCAGAATTTATCCTTCTGATATTTATTACAAACAGCCTCCCTCTAAACCGGACGAGCAAGTTTCCCAGCATCCGGCTTGCCATAATTTGTCCTTTTTATAAGGCTAACTTGGTGTTGCCACTAGTTAGTTGTTGTATTATTAACAGCAAATTACTGACTTCTTTCGCCCTATAAAGGTGGTTAACCTTCTTCTCGGGAGGGCAATTATCTTTGTTATTCCAAACAAAGTTTTAGTTCTTCCGACTACTAAAAAGTCGCTTTATCCTTGGGCCATAAGAATTTTACTTCTTATAATGCTCCTGTTAAGAACTGACCTTTAGGATTCTCCAAGTTACTCTAAATATCGACCTTGATTCCTTAGGTGAAGTAACCACTATTATTTTGGTGGTGAGATTCCAGGTTTTCTATAGATAAACCATCCAATTCGTGATAATATTATTGATGGACTCTGGACTGATCGGTTACAGTAGTTTACAAGTCAGGGTTAATATTACATCTTCTTAGCTTCTTAGGCCCTTTCAGGCTTATCCTTAGAATCATTCGGTGGCGGTATCTTATTGACTAACTACTTCATCGCAATCCGCTTTTAAGAACTGCTGTAATTCTTTATTGTTTCCTTTAAAGAACCGTTCTTATCCTGTCAGTGTTTATCGCACTGGTGATTGGTTAAATCACACGATATTTAGGCATCTTTGGCGCCCTATCACAATTAACAAACCTTCTGCTAAAGGATCTAAAGTACCTGTGTGACCCGCTTTTTCTAAATTTAATTTTTTTTTGATAAATTTAACAACATCATGTGATGAAATACCAGAAATTTTATTTATTAAAAAAAATCCATTCATTTTTTATGGACCATTTACTTTCTTTTTTATTTATATTTTCAGAATTTTTTATCAAGTAATTAAAATTATAAATATTGACTTTTTTATTTTAAATGATTAAATCATTTTATAATATTATTAATCATCTATATTATTTGTTAAAAAATTTAATAATTCTGTTAAAGATAAATAACCTACATTTTTTTTTATTAATTTCCCGTTTTTGTATAGCATTAAACTAGGATAACTTGTAATATTATATTTCTTAGCTAATTCATAATTCTCATATCCATTAATTTTGATAATTTCGATATCTGGTTTTTCTTTTTTGATTTGTTCTAAATGAGGCATTAATTTTTGACATGGAGGACAATTTGTTAAAAAAAAATCAATTAATAATAATTTATGTTTATTTTTAATGATTAATGTATCTAAATTTTCTATAGAATTTTTCATTATTTATTCCTTTAAAATCCTTTTCTTTATATTTTTTAATATAATAAATATTATTATTAAGTAAAGATAATAACTTTTTTTATTTTTTTAATTTTTTTATGTAAATTAATTATTAATTTTAAAATTAATTTACGCTTATATATTATAATGATTTAAAGGAAATTAATATTTTATTAAATATAATTATAAATTTACGTTTTGTATGTATTATTAAAAATTTATTTTAACTATGTAATTTTACAGAAATTTTTTTGGTATAAAAAAATTTAATTTAATCAAAAAAACTCGGAATTATTAATTTTTTTGATAAAATTTAATATGTATTGATCTTTATTATTAAAATAATATATGTTAAAATATTTTTTTAATATATGAATCTTTTTATAATTGAATTATAATTATTAGATAAAAAGGTTTTTAATATATTAAATAATTTAATTATATTCATATATTTAAATAAGTTTTATAATATTATTTTTATATAATTATATAAATAAATTCAAAAAAGTTTTTATCTTTATTATTTTGGTTTTTTAAAAAAGTGATTTGCTAGGTGATGAATAATGAAAAGTGAATATATAAACAATGATTTTGTGAAATACCATTTCGAGATCAATCCTCAAGAGTTTGAATTTTTTTTACAGAAATCTTTTGATAGTGTTAAAAATGATATTAAAATTAAGGGGTTTCGCAAGGGTTTTGTAACTAGATTATTATGTGAAAAACATTTTGGTGAAAGATTTTTATATCAAAAAGCTATTACATTTTTAATTGATAATAAAATAAATGAAATTTTAGCCAAAGATAAAAAAAAAATTATGGGTCAACCTGAATTAGTTGATTTTGATTTAAATAAGATAGAACGAGATCATAATTTTAATTTAATAATTAAATTTGCTTTAAAACCAAAAATTGAGTTATGTGATTATAAATCTATTAATGTAAATAAAGATCAAGGTGTTATAGTAACTGAAGAAGAAATAGATAAATCTATTCGAAATTGGTTAAATATGGCATTTAAAGAACAAGGCTTTAAAATAGATAATAAATATTGTCAATATTTTTTTGATTTAGAAATAAGAAATAAAAATATTATTTTATTTAATGAAAATGATATTTGTTTGTATGGTTCTGATCAGCAATTCGATAACATTATTAATTATTTATCTTCTCATATAATAGGCATGAAAGAGAAAGAAACTCGCAATTTAAAAATTAAATTTCCTGATACATTTGCAAATTTAAAGTTATCTGGTCATAATTTAAAAATTAAAGTTTTTTTAAACAGAATTAACGTTATATCTGATATTGATTTAAATAATGATTTAATTAATCAATTAAATTTATCTAAAAATTTTCCTGATATTAAAAATTTAAGAGATTATTTTAGAACACAATTGCAATTTAATAAAAAAGAAGTTTTGAAAAAAAAAGAAATACAAAATATTTTGGAGTATTTATTAAAAAATTCGATTATAAATATACCTCAATATTTATTACAAAACTACATTTCAACAACCGAAAAACAAATATGTGAACAGTTAAAAAATAAAGATCCTCACTTAAAAGAATATTTACAGCAAAATAACTTGTCAGAAACAGATTTTAAAAAACAAATGTCTGAAGAAACGATTAAAAAATTAAAAATAGAATTTTTGTTGGAAGAAATCGCTATTAAAGAAAACATTCGGATTTTAGATAATGAAATTCAAGATTTTTATCAAAAATTATTTCGTAGTTCTAATATGCAAAATTTAGAAGATTTTCAAAAAAAATATAATATAGATTATATTAAGACAACTTTATTACAAAATAAAGTTATAGATTTTTTATGGAATAATTGTTCTGTTAATAAAAATTCTTAACATAATTATTATGTAAATGATTATTTTAAATATTTAAATTATTTTTTTATATTAATATTAAATATTAATAAATTCTTATTATAATAGTTTAATTTTATTTTCAAAAGAGAGGCAAGTAATGAATAAAAAAATTAAATTAACTCAAATCGAAGATGATCATAAATTCGAATATATTGATGGCGTTGAGGTTCCTTTCGAGTTACCTGCAATTATTGTGCGTGATGTGATACCTATTCCCAACAATGATTTTAGAATAGAGATAGGGCGTGATTTCTCAATCAATGCTTTAAAATATGCGGAAAAAACTAAATTTCCTTATGTAGTTATTTTGCCTCAAAAAATATTTGCTTTAGAAGATCCTGAAATAGTAGATATTGCAGAATATGGGGTTTTAGCTCGAATTGTGGCTTCTGTTAAAATTCTTAACAGTTCTATTTATAAAGTTAAATTCCGTTTATTAAAAAGAATTAAAACAACTTTTATTTCTAAAAAAGATAATTTTTTTAATGTTAAATATATTCCGGTAGCTACCGAATTAAGCGATGATATAAAAAAAGAAGAAGCTTTGATTAAATTAGTTATGGAGCAGATAACTTCTAATACAAGTCAATTTTTATTTATATCTGAAAATAATTTGCTAGAACAAATTCAAAGTGGTATTGATACTGAAAAAATAGCTGATTTAATTACTTTTGCTTTAAAAATTGATGAAAAAGAAAAATATAAATATTTACAAGAAAAAAATTTAAATAATAGATTGTTTTATATTTTACAAGACATTCATAAAAAGATTGATATTATCGAATTAGAAAATAAAATAAATGAAGAAGTAAAACGTAGTATTGACGAAAATCAAAAAGAATTTTATCTGAGAGAAAAAATACGTGCGATTCAAAATGAATTAGGTGATAGAGCTAAAAAAGAAGAAGAGATAGAAACCTTAAGATCACAAATTAAAAATTCTAAAATGCCTGTTAATATTAAAGAAAAGGCGTTACAAGAATTGTCTCGTTATCAATCTATTTCTTCAGCAGTAGCCGATTCGTTTGTTATCCGGAATTATTTAGATTTTTTAATAGCTTTACCTTGGGGCAAAAAAAGTAAAGATATTAATAATCTAGAAAAAATTCGTACGGTTTTAGAAAAAAATCATTATGGTTTACAAGAAACAAAAGAACGTATTTTAGAGTATGCTGCTGTTAAAATTATGACCAAACATAATGCTCAAACAATATTATGTTTAGTGGGGCCTCCGGGAGTAGGCAAAACCACTTTAGCTATTTCTATTGCAGAGGCTTTAGGACGTAAATTTGTTAAACAATCTTTAGGAGGTTTACAAGAAGAAAGCGAATTTAAAGGTCATAGAAGAACTTATGTTGGAGCCATGCCTGGACGTATTTTAGATGGTATCAAAAATGTAGGAGTTATCAATCCTGTATTTTTATTAGATGAAATAGATAAATTGGTAAATAATTTTCATCATAATCCAGAATCTTCTTTATTAGAGATTTTGGATCCTAATCAGAATAAAACTTTTGTAGATCTTTATTTATCGGAGCCTTTTGATTTATCGCAAGTATTATTTATAACTACTGCTAATGATATTAGTAACATTTCTGCTCCTTTAAGGGATAGATTAGAAATTATCGAATTAAACTCTTATACAGAAAAAGATAAATTGAATATCGCGAAGCAACATTTAATTCCAAAACTTTTGAAAGAACATGGTTTAAAATCAACACAATTTTCTATTAGTGATTCTGCTTTAATTAAAATCATTAGAAATTACACTAAAGAAGCTGGAATCAGAAATTTAAGTCAAAAAATAGCAACTTTAATTCGTAAAACAATTAAAAATATTTTAATTAAAAAAATAACTCACGCTAACATTAATGAAGATAATTTAGAAGAATTTTTAGGAAAAATTATCTATTATGATTTATTAACAGAAAAAAAACCTCAAATAGGTGTTGTTAATGGATTAGCTTACACTACTGTAGGCGGAGATGTTTTATCTATTGAAACTACTTGTTATCCTGGAAAAGGCAAGTTAGTTTTAACAGGTCATTTGGGTAAAGTTATTGAAGAGAGCGCTATTACTGCTTTTAGTTTTTTAAAAGCTAATGCTCAAAAATTAGGAATCGATTACGATATCTTTGATAAAAAAGATTTTCATATTAATTTTGTTGAAAGCGCTATACCTAAGGATGGGCCTTCCGCTGGTGTAACAATAGCTACATCTTTATTTTCTGTTATGACTAGTCAAAAGGTTAAAGAAAATATAGCTATGACTGGAGAAATTAGATTAACTGGTGATGTAATCGCTATAGGTGGATTAAAAGAAAAAGTTTTAGCCGCTGATAGAATAGGGATAAACGTTGTTTTTATTCCGAAAGCTAATTCAAAAGACATTGAGGATATTCCTGAAGAAGTTCGTAATAAATTAAAAATTATAACTATTCAAAATGTTCGAGATATATTCGCAGAAGCTTTTATTTCTTCCGTTATTGAGAGATAAATATAATTCCGCTATTTAACGCATAGCCTGGAGTGATAATCTCCAGAGGTCACGTAAACACTGTAAGGTGGGCTTGATTAATTGTCTCGAAAGAGTAATTAATAACAGCAAAAGCACGCAAGCGCGATG
>NZ_JAOSIS010000023.1:0-8791 GCF_030586915.1 'Vigna radiata' phytoplasma | reverse complement strand
TATTTTGAAACAAAAAAAAGACTATTATGAAGTTTTAGAATTATCACGTGATGCTAAATTGGATGATATTAAAAAAGCTTATCGACGTCTTTCGAAAAAATATCATCCTGATGTTTGTAAAGAAGCTAATGCTGATGCTAAATTTAAAGAAGTACAAGAAGCTTTTGATGTATTAAGTAATACCAACAAACGAGCTCAATATGATCAAATGGGTCATAATTTTAACAATCAAGGTTTTAATAGTGATTTTCAAGGTTTTCAAAGTGCTAATTTTGAAGAATTTGAAGATTTATTTTCAAGTTTTTTTGGACGTAGAAAAAGCAATCGCCATCAAGAAGATATTAAAGGTGAAGATCATCATATAAAATTAACTATTAGCTTTATGGAATCTGTTTTAGGTACTCAAAAAACTGTTACATTCAATGTTAAAGAAAATTGTGAAAAATGCGATGGTACAGGAGCTAAAACTAAAAATGACATTCGAATTTGTAATGTTTGTAAAGGAAATGGTTATATTTCTTATACTCAACAAGGTTGGTTTGTAAGTGTTTCGAAACAAATATGTCCTGAATGTGGCGGTAATAAAAAAATTATTTTAGCAGAATGTAAATTTTGTAAAGGTGTAGGTATGGTTAAAAGTGAACATAAAGTAACTTTAAATATACCTGCAGGCGTGGAAAGTGGTATGAGATTGAAATCCCCGAATCAAGGTCATCAAGGCCCTTCAGGAGCGCCTAATGGTGATTTGTATGTCGATATTAATGTTCAACCTCATAAAACTTTTCAACGTAAAGGCAATGATATTTTTTCTTCAATATTAATTAATTTTTATCAAGCAGCTTTGGGTACAATTATTAATGTCGACACTATTCATGGTAATGTTCAATTAAAAATTCCTGCTGGTACACAAACTGATACTAAATTTAGATTAAAAAACAAAGGAGTTCCTTATGTTAATTCTCCATTTAGTATAGGTGATCATTATGTTATTGTTAAAATTTATACACCACAAAATTTATCAAATACACAAAAAAAATTATTTGAACAATTAGAAGAATTAGAAGAATTAAATCGAAAATCTAAAACTAATTCATCTTGGTTTAATTTTTGAATCGCACAAATAAAAAAAATCATTAATAAAATAGTAAACATTATTAAATATATTTGTCAGTTTTAAAAGATATTTATAATATTGTTATCGAAAGTGCATAGCCTATCATGATAATAATCTTTGGAGGGGGGGTCACCTAAACACTATAAAGTAGGTTTGATGAATTATCAGCCTCAGTTTTAAAGTAACTGTGAACCACACTTAAAACTTGATTTAGAATTATATTGCAACTTAGATCTCCCGAAAAGGTAGATTATTAAAAAAAATTTAAAACAGCTTTTAGCTACTCCCCAAAAAAAGCGAAATTTATAGTAGTCATCAGTTTCATTCTAGAATGGGAATATTTTAGAACCACTTGACAACGATGAAAGGTAATAACCTTTACATAACGAAAGAGTTTCAATATTTGTAATTAGACATTAGACGCCGGATGCTTGGGAACTTGCTTGTCCGGTTCTGTGAGTGGCTAGTTTGTAATTGTATAAAAGAAATAATAAATAATATTTTTTTTAAACTGATTTCAGTTAATCTATTATGATAAATATCGCCATCATTATATGATTTTATAATGATGGTATTTTATTTATTTATTATTATATTTAATAATCTTTATAATCAGTTTAGATATAATAATTAATAAATAAAAAAATATAATATATTATTTTGTTTATTGAATTTGACTTTTTTTGTTAGTTAACAAAAGAAAGAAATTGGAAATTATGTATGATTTTAGTTAAATATCCTTTATTATCTCATTATAAACCCTACTTTTATTATGGTTTAGAAGAATATATTTTAAATTATTTTTTAAAGAATGATGATGAAATTTATTTTTTTTTCTGGACCATGAAAGGGGTAGTAATTGGTCGTAATCAGATTATTGAAAACGAAATTAATTTAGAATTTATTAAAAAAAATAAAATTGAATTTTTTCGTAGGCCGAGCGGAGGTGGTTGCGTTTATAATGATTTTAATACTCCGATTTTTAGTTTTATTTTTCGAAATAAATGTTTAGATTTTAGTTTTAAAAACTATTTAAATCGTATTATTAAAGCTTTTAATTGTTTAGGTATACCTTTATATTTTAGTGGTCGAAATGATATTTTATTAAAGGGTAAAAAAATTTCTGGTAATGCTTTTTGGAAAAATAAAAATGGAATTGTTATGCATGGTACTCTACTTTATCAATGTGATATTAATACAATGATACGATGTATTACTCCAAATAATCAAAAATTAATTTCTAAGGGTATTGATAGTGTACGTTCGCGAGTTACTAATTTAAAAAAATATCTTCCTGATATGACGCAATACGAATTAATTTATTATTTGGAAAATTTCTTAAAAAAGACAGAGTTAACTTTAACGAATAAAGATTTAATTTCTATTAATGAATTGGCTCTTAAATATAATTCTTCTACATGGTTATTTAATCATCCTATTTATTCTAAAATTTTACAACATCGTTTTGAATGGGGTGAAGTGAAAGTTTCTTTAGAATTAGAAGATGGTTATATTAAAAAAATGCAATTATGGGGTGATTTTTTTCATATTAGAGAAAATTTAGATAAATTTTGTGTTTTTTTTAAAAATATTTTATTCCGAATAGAAGAGATTCAAAAAGTTTTACAAAATATTAATATTAATGATTATATTTTAAATGCTTCAAATCAAGATTTTTTGTTTTTATTAAAACAAGGTGTAATCGATTATATGAAATAATAAATAATATTTTATAAATTTAGAAAATAAAATTTAATAAATAAATATTTTTTTAATTCGAATTAAAAAAATATTTTTTTCAAATGTGATTTAATCTAGATAATGTCAAAATATTATATTATTATTTTTTATATAAATATTTTTAAAATATAAAAGTTAGTTTTCAGGTAAATAGATATAATTAATTTTTTTATATAAGATATTATTTTTGATTACGAAATTAAAAAAATATTTATTAGGATAATTTATGCCAAACATACTTATTATTTTTAAATAATTTTCTTGTTTATCCTTCTTAATAAAAATGTATAATATAAGAAAGGTATATTAAAGGTTCATTATGAAGATTTTTTCATTAAAAAAAGTGATTATTAGCGCTTTATTATTAACAATTTCTTTTTTCATTGAATTTGTATTTACTAAATTTTTTTTTCAAGATTGTCACGGAGCTTTAATAAAATTAGAATTATTACCTATAATTTTAATAGGTTTTTTGTTTGGTTTTAAATTTAGTTTATGTGCTAATTGTATTTATGTTGCGATCCATACCGCTTTAGAATGGTCTATTATTACCGCATTTAGTTTAAATAGAATAAAATATTTGCAATTATTGTTTGTAGTATTTTTTTTTATTTTACCATATATGGCTTATTCTTTGTCTGGTTTATTTTATACTCGAAAATCGCCATATTTAATTAAAAAAAATATTATAACTAGTTTATTATTAATTTCTTTGATTCAAATTATTTCTTATATAGTGTGTATTTATATTTTTTATTATTATGCTTATGACTCTGTGTTTTGTATATTTGAATCAGATTCTTGGATAATAAACCAATTAAACCTTAATTTATCTGTATATTGGATATTTTTTATTTATATCAATGTCACCATTTGGTTAACTAATTTAGTTATTGGATCTATTTTATGTTTTTTAAAACCTATTATTAACGAAAATATAGAATTAGGCTTATAAGATTTATTTTATTTTTAATATTTTAGATAAATTTATTAACGATTTTTAAATAATCTAATCTGGGGCGATAACTATAAGGTATTTGCCATAATTCGTTAATAAAAGTTTGATAATCAATACTTTTTAACGAATATTGTTTTGTAAAATTAATTAAAAAAGATATGGGCATATAGAAGTATTGGTTATAGCGTTTAAAATTAATAATTAAAAAAGCTATTCCTTTTAGTTCGTGTATGTTTTGTAAACAAACCTTTTGATGATTAGGAATATTTTTTAAAGGAAATTTATTTAAATTATTTGTTTCTTTAACATCGAAAGACAAATATTTACCTTTATAAATACCTTGATAATCTGGTAAGGATTTTAAACGATAATAAGCTTCTACAATTTTGGTTTTATTTCTTTGAGCATATTCCACTTTAACTACTTGTATAGGGATCTCGTTTTTATGAATAAAAGCAATTTTATTTTCCTTATAAAAATTATTAGTTAAATTAATATCTTGTTCTAATTGTTTGCCTAAATTGCTTTTTTTATTATAAGTAAAATTTTGATTATTTATTTTAATCGGATATTTCATATTTTTATTTATTTTATAACTTTCTAAATAAATATAAAAAATTG
Source organism: 'Vigna radiata' phytoplasma (assembly GCF_030586915.1). Lineage (NCBI taxonomy): Bacteria > Bacillati > Mycoplasmatota > Mollicutes > Acholeplasmatales > Acholeplasmataceae > Candidatus Phytoplasma > 'Vigna radiata' phytoplasma. The sequence continues at coordinate 4,358 of NZ_JAOSIS010000023.1, read as the reverse complement.
ATATTAATTTTTTTAAAGCTATAATAAATAGTGATTAACCAAATAAGAGTGGTTTCAAAAATAATTAACATCACATTAAATTTATTTATTTTTATTTTCCCAATATAATATTTATATTATAAATTTTAATTAATAATGATAAAAAAATTAAAAGAATCGGTAACAAATGTTTCGAAATTGTTTAAATTAATGATATATATTATTAATTTTTTAAGGAGTTCTATTAAAACAAATGCAAGAAATCAATTTTTTCGCTTTAGGGGGTATAGGGGAGAATGGTAAAAATTTTTACCTCTTAAAAATCAATTCTTCTTATTTTATTTTAGATGCTGGTTTAAAGTATCCTAGTGTATTGGTTAATGGTATTGATGCTATTTTACCGGAATATCATAAATTAGAATCTATTAAAAATGAAATTAAAGGTATTTTTATTACTTCAGCTTTAGAAACTTATTCAGGAGCTTTACCTTATTTAATTAAAGAATGGTCTATCCCTATTTATGCTTCTGATTTTGCTTTAGAAGTAATTAAATTTAATTTAAAACAAGCAAATATAGATTTATCTTCTTTAAAATTGAATGTTATTAAAGATGATATGAAAATTATTATTGATAATATTCAAATTTTTGTTTTCGGGATATCTCATTTTTTGCCAGGAACTTTAGGTGTAGCTTTTGAAACTTCTTCGGGAATGATTATATATATGAGTGCTATGCATATGCAACAATCTAAAAATAATTTTTTTCAAACTAATTTTACAACTTTAGTGGAATTAGCTCGTAAAAAGGTTTTAGCTTTGTTATTAGTTTCACAAGGTTCTTTAAGTTTAGTAAAACCTAAACGAGAAGAAATTTTAGAACATCATTTAAGTAGTTTTTTTGGGAGCATAGAAAATAATGTTATTGTTACTTTTTTAATTCCAGATTTATTAAAAATTCAAATGGTTATTGATTTGGCTGTACAATCTAAATTGAAAATTATTATTTTAGGTCGTAAGAGTGAAAAAATTATTGATATCGCTTTATTAAAAAAATATTTAAAAATTCCTGAAAATACTTTAATTAATTTAAAAAATTCTAAGGATTATTTAAAATATAAGAATGTTGTGGTATTAGTATTTGGTAGACGTTTTGAATCTTTTTACCGTTTGCAACGTATGTGCAAAAAAACTGATCGTTTAATGAGATTGCATATATCAGACAAAATTTTATTATTTTCTGTTGATTTGCCTGGTATTGATAAAGTTCAAAATAAAACTGTTGATATATTAGCAAGACATGGTTTTCAAGTAGAATTTTTAATTAAAGATTTGTTTCAAAATGTATCTTATGATTATCAAGAATATTTAAAATTATTGTTGTCTTTATTAAAACCAAAATTTTTTTTGCCCATTGTAGGCGAATATAGACATCAATATTATGTAAAGAAAATGGCTCAAAATTTTAATTTTCCGGATAATAAAATTTTTTTGTTAGAAAATGGTGATATGTGGCTTTATGATAGCGTACATAAACCTTTAATTAAAAGAAATTTTTTTAAAAATTTGGGTGAAATTTTAATTGATGGCACACCGGTTATAGATGGCAATAATTTTATTATTAAAGATCGTGAATTATTAGCTAATGATGGTATTTTAATTATAGCTTGTAATTTAGATTTACGTTTGCGTAAGGTTATCGGAGATATTGATAATATTAAGTTGGTTAGTAAAGGTTTTTTAGATAAAATTAAAATAGAACCTTTAATTCGTCAATTAAAAGAATTATTTTTGAAAATAAGCACACAATTTATACATATTAATAAACAAATTAAATGGAGTGATTTTAAAAATAATTTACGAGAAGAGTTATCTAAATTTATTTTTAAAGCTACTAAAAAAAAACCTGTTATCATTCCTGTTTTAATCTCAGCAACTCGTTCATCGATAGATAAAGATTTAAATTTTACTTCAAATATTGTAATTGAAAGCAAAGGATAATTTTACAAATGGTAGCACATATTTCACAATACCCACAATTTGACATTTTGTTTTATGCTTTAGGCGGATTAGGTGAAGTAGGCAAAAATATGTATGTGGTAGAAATTCAAGGTAGAATTTTTATTATGGATTCGGGTATGTCTTTTTCTGAAGATTCTTTTTTAGGTATTAATTATATAATTCCTAGTTATGAATATTTAATTAAAAATGAACATAGAATTGAATGTCTTTTGATTACGCATGGTCATGAAGATCATATCGGTAGTATTCCTTTTTTGTTGCGTAAAGTTAAAATACCTAAGATTTTAGTAAATGGTATTGCTTACGATTTGATTGAATTTAAATTAACAGAGCATAAATTACAAAAATATATGCATATTTTGGAAAAATATGAAGAAGAATCTGAATTATTATTCGGACAGGTTAAAGTATCTTTTGTACGCTTGAATCATTCGATACCTGATACTTTTGGCATTGTTTTTAATTATAATAAAAATATTATTTTTTATACTGGTGATTTTAAAATTGATCATACTCCTGAAGGTCCTTTAGCGAATTATGCTAAATTAGCTGATTTAGGTAAAAAAGGAGTTTTATGTTTATTATCAGATTCTACGAATGCCCAACAAAAAGGATTTATAGAATCTGAAAATAAAATTGGTGATACTATTAATAATTTATTTTATCAAATTAAAGGTAGAATTATTATTGTTACTTTTGCTTCTAATTATTATCGTATTAAACAAATTATTCAAGCTAGTGTTTTAACTAAAAGAAAAGTAGCTGTTTTTGGCCGTAGTATGGAAAAAGCAATCGAAGTAGGAGCTAAAAACGGTTATTTAAAAGTGCCAAAAGAGTTTTTAGCAAATAGTAATAACATTAATGCTAATGATGAAAATATTACTTTATTATGCACCGGTTCCCAAGGGGAACCATTAGCTGCTTTAAGTCGTATGGCTAATGGCACTCATCGACAAATTAAATTAAATCATAAAGATACGGTGATTTTTTCATCTTCTCCAATTCCGGGAAACCAAGATAGCGTTAATAAAGTTTTAGATTTACTTTATAAAATGGAAGTTAATGTTATTTTGCATGGTTTTTTAGTAGATACTCATGCTTCCGGGCATGCTAGTCAAAATGATTTAAAATTAATGTTAAACTTGATTAAACCGCGTTTTTTAATTCCAGTTCATGGTGAATATGTTATGTTAATGGCTCATAAAAAATTAGCTATTGAATGCGGTATACCTTCCGAGAATATTTTTATTTTGGATAATGGAGATGTTTTAGGATTAAGTCCTTCAAAATCTGAATTAGTTGGCAAAATTCCTTATGATGATATTTATATTGACGATTCTGGCTTAGAAGATTTAAGTAATTCTATAATCAAGGAAAGAAAAATTTTAAATGAAGAAGGATTGTTATCTATTATTGTTAGTATGGATTGGAAGAATAAAAGAATTATTAATCATCCAATGGTCGTATCTAGAGGATTTATTTATATGAAAGGTAGTGGTGATTTTATTCAAAAAATATCTAATGATATTAAACATATGATTCAAAAATTGTTATCTTCTGAAAAAGTTAATGAAAATTATTTAATGAAAGCTATTATTAATTTTATTACTCCTCGTATTTATGAAACTACTTTACGTAATCCTTTAATTTTGCCTATTATTGTACCTATTTAAAAAAATTTTTAGTTTAGAAAGGTTTGTGAATTTTTATGAATTTCACTAAATTATCTGATAAGAGCATATATAATAATTATCCTATTAACAATTTAACTTGTGCAGTGTATGCAAGATATAATAAAGATAAAAATTTAGCAATTTCAAAAGAATGGTATACTATTTCGCCAAAAATAGTTATTAATTCCGATTTAAAAATTTTTTCAGAATTAATTTTGGTTTTTGAACATATTGATAATGATAATCCGGAATTTTTTTTACAACCAGGTCAAAAGATTAATATTATAACGGGTAATTTATTTATTAATAAAAATATATCTAAAGAACAAGGAATTTTGTTGATTGATAAATTTATTCATGTAAGTGAATAATTTATCAAAAAAATTAATTTACTTAAGGTATTTAAATTAATTTGCAAAATAGTTATATAAAGCCAAGGAGGTTTATTGTCATGCCAGAGTTACCAGAAGTAGAAGTCATTGTAAGGGCTTTAAATAAAAAAATAATAAATCGTTATATCAAAAATATAGATATTTTTTATGAACCTATTATCGGCAATGGGCGCAAAAGATGCGCATAATTCCGCTATTTAACGAATAGCCTGGAGTGATAATCTCCAGAGGTCACGTAAACACTGTAAGGTGGGCTTGATTAATTATCTCGAAAGAGTAATTGATAACAGCAAA
>NZ_JAOSIS010000022.1:0-8792 GCF_030586915.1 'Vigna radiata' phytoplasma | reverse complement strand
TGTAAAGATTGTCACCGCAAGGTAACCAATCAACAAATACATGATATCAGAAAGAATAAGAACAATAGGAATAAATAGCTAATTAACCGCGAGGAGAAATTAGTTCTCGCAAGAGAGTAAATTATGGCAAGCCGGATGCTTGGAAACTTGCTTGTCCGGTTTGGACGGGGGCTGATTGTAAATAAAACAGCAAAGATAAATCGCTGAATAAAACGCAATTAATCTATCCGTATATCATAGATGTATTTTATTTAATAGATATTTAGTCAATAAATATAACCAAAATTACAAAAATTTATTTTTTTATATAAATTTAAATTTATCTTTATACCAGAAATAATAACTATTAATAAAATTTTAATGATTATTAATTTTTATTTAATTTAAAAAAATATCTAAATATTTGTTAATAAATATTAAAAATGATAATTTATATATGTGAATAAAATAAATAGGAGATGTTAAATATGGTTAAATTAAAAAAAATAATTAAAATCATTAATTACAGCACATTGTTTTTATTTTTATTCTCGATTATAAATATTAATCAAGTGATAGGGGCGCCAAAGAGGCCTAAATATCGTGTGATTTAACCAATCACCAGTGCAGATAAACACTGAAAGGATAAGAATGGTTCATTAAACGAAAGAATAGTGAATTACAGCAGTTCTTAAAAGCGGGTTGTGACGAAGTAGTTAGTCAAGAAGATGCCGCCACCGAATGATTTTAAGGATAAGCCTGAAAGGGCCTAAGAAGCTAAGAAGATGTAATTTGATAACCTGTTTCGTAAACTACTATAAACGAGCAGTCCTGAGTCTATCAACATAAGCAATCATTGTTGGATAGTTTATCAATTAACAAAAAAACAGGAATCTCACCATTAGTAAATGGTTACTTCACCTAAGGAATCAAGGTCGATATTTAGAGTAACTTGGAGAATCCTAAAAGCTAGTTATTAAATTAACTAATAATGAAATAAAAGTCATTAGGCTCAAGGATAAAGCGACTTTTTAGTAGTCGGAGGAGTAAAACTTAATTTGGAATAATTAAGTTAATCGCCCTCCCAAGATGAAGGTTAACGGCTTTTATAGGGCGAAAGAAGTCAGTAATTTATTGTGCAATATCATAAAGTGTTACAGGACGATTATAATCAACAACTAACCAGTGGTGACATTAAGTTAGTCTTCGTAAGAAGGTAAATTATGGCAAGCCGGATGCTTGGAAACTTGCTTGTCCGGTTTAGATGGGGGCTGTTTGTAATAGATATCAAAAATACCAATTTTGATATTGAAACGCAAATAATCTATCCATATCTATAAATAAAGATGAATATATGAACAATCAAGATAATATGAAAATTCATGATATTCATCTGGAAAATACAGAAGATATATTACAACATTTAATAAACAAAAATTGTTATGAAAGTTTCAGTTATTTTGCCTTAGAATACCCATGTTATAATGGACAAAATGTTAAATACGATCTTATTTGGAAAATTAAAAATCCCCTTTTTAAACAATTAGGCACTAATGAATATAAGTTAATGTGTGTTTTGTTTGATAAAGGAGAGAGAGACAAAAAAGATGATATTTATTCTTTAGAAGATTTAAAACAAATGAGCAACGGAGCTTCCAATATGTATATTTTTTGGCTTAAAAACAAATTTTTAGATCCAAATGATAAAAAAAATGTACAGAATCTAATATTTAATAGATTAGAACTAGAATTTAAACAAAAACAAATAAAAGAAAAAATAAAAGAGATAAACGAATTATTAAATTATTTATCACAAGAAGAAAAAAAATTTTCTAATTTAGAAAACGATTTTAAATTACAAATAAAATCTTTATTAAAAGATAAAAAATCACTTGAAGTTGAAATAATTAATTTAAGGCAAAAAATTAAAAACCTTGAAGACACTAAAAATGACGAAAATATTCTTAAAAATAAACAAATTAAAGAACTTAATAGTCAATTGAATTTATTAAAAAAAGATATCCAAAACGAAAAAGAAAAATATCAACAATTGAATAATTCTTTTAATAATAAACAAAAAAAATATTCAGGAATTCGTGATTTTTTACATCAAAACTTTTTTCGTTTTTAATTTATATTATCAATTATTTTAAAAATTAATCATTTTCATGTAACAATAAATGTTAATATTAAGTAATTATAGAAATTAATTTTAAAATTTATTTTTAAAAAATAGAATTTAAGAAAAAAATATATCTGTAATTTTAATATCATTAAAGAAATAGAAGATAATATTGATAAATTATAAATTAATAATAAAATATTTTTAGGAAACTTACGGATAAAAACTAACAAAATCAACTTTAAAAGTTGATTTTATTATTTTGATATATATCAAAGACAATAATATGATGTATTAAAGTAGAATTATAATATAAACATTAAAATAAATAAAATTAATGTTATTTTATGAAATAGAATTTTTTAAATTTTTAGATATAATATGCAATTTAATAATATTTTTTAAATAATATAATAAAACACTGATTAAACTGATTCGATATAAAAATTATTTTTAATATATTGAATATTATATCGGATTTCGTCATAATGATTTTTTTTTATTTCATAAATTATTTTGGAAAATCTTTTTTGATTTTCTTTTTCCTTTTTAATTTCTTTATAAAAATATTCTTTTTTTTCTTCTATTTGTGTTATTTGTGATTGTAATTTTTCATTTTCTTTGTCAATATCGTATTTTTGTATTTGTTGATGTATATTTGGGATATTATTATTTTTGTACAATTGGCGTTGCTTCAAGTTATTCTCAGATGTAGTTAATTGTTTAAATTCATTTTCGATAATTTGCGGATTAGGAAGAGAATTTATTTTTTTTTGTAAATTGTTTATTTTTATTTGGCTTTCATTAAATAGTTTTTGCCATTTATATATGACATCTTGTTTTTGTTTTATTTTCTCTTTAATGTTAAATTTTGTTTTTTCATTTTGAATAAAAACTTGATCTTTAGTTGGTAAAAAAGATATTTCAAAAACATCATCACAATAAAATTCTAAAAAATAATTTTTAATTTTTTTCCATTGATCAATGTTAATATTAGTTTTATGGTTATTTTCCGCTAGAGTATTGAATCCTTGTATTGATGATTGCATTTCTAAATCAATGTTTTCTATAAAATTTGAATCCAGTAATTGTAGGTTAAAACCCATATTATTTGCAAAATTTGAATTCGATATTTCTTGAAAATCAATATTATTATTATTTACATTATTAATATTTTCGCTAATATAAACATTTTTATCTTTCGGATACACATCAAAGTCTTGTATTGACTCTAATGCTTTAGAATTTATTTCTTCTGATAAATTTGAATTAGACACTTCTTGAAAAGAAATATCATTTTCATAATCATTATTAATTTTCGTTTTTTTAATATATATAAAAATTATTATAATCGCTAACAATATAATACTTAAAATTAAAAAATGTTTCTTACGCAAATTTATCATAATAATTTTATCGTTTTTCTTTCTAAAAAATAATAAAAAATTAAAAAAATTATTTTTTTATTATTAAAATCACATTTTAATTATTATACATTGTTTGTTTATATTTGATTTAAAAAATCTGATGTATTATCAAAATATTAAAAATAAATAATAAATATAAAATTTGGCTTAATATTTTTTTATTTAACATTCTTTTTTTAAAATTGTATAATAATGATATATTCAAATTTCCATATTTGATAATAATCGCTATTATCAGAAAAGCTGTGAAATTCATGAATCAATCTTATTTTTTTCAAAAAAATTATTAAGAAACTATCTTAGTATTAATTAAGATTATAATAATGTATATAAAGAAAAAACATCATTATCTTTTGAAATATAAAATGATATAATACAGTATAAAAATAATTATTTATATAAATGATCCTTCTATAGCCGCTCCTAAGCTAAGGAATAGAAAAAAATAAAAGGAGTTTAATAATTAATGTTTAAATACAATAATCCAATTACAATTATAAAAAATTATGTATTAATTTTATTAGGAATTTTATTAATTAGTATTAATAATCATTCTATTATGGCGACAAAGTTAAATACTAAAGATAAAGAAATTATAAACCGTGAAATTAACGATCAAGAAGTAAACAAAAACTTTCAATTATTAAATGATATAAAACAAAACATTTTGATTATGTTCATCCAAATATCATCGATAGATCTTAAAAACAATAAATATGCATTAATATCAAACGATAATGATGTTATTCCGCAAATAAAAGAGTTTTTGAAACAATCGAAACAAAAATACCCTGATTTAATCGGGGAAGATATTAAAAAAGTAACTAAATGGGTATTTTTAAATGGAGATACAGAAGATCAAAATAAGATTTATAATATATTACAACAAATATTATTAAATTGCGCTCGATAATGGTTAATTAAAATTAACCTAATATAAGGATATAAGAGTCAAAGAAACCTAAATTCACATTATATCACTAATAATCAGTACCAATTAAGCACGATTATACTAAATATCTAGTCAACAAGTATGTACCAAACTAGAAGTTAAGGATAAGAAAGGTTGAAATCATTAAGTGGTTAAGTAGTATAGTAAAATATCTCTAGCAAAAAAATAAAGTTTTGGATATTGATATTTTTAAAACCAAATTATATCTTAAAATCATTACAATTAAATCTGTTAATCATCAAGACCAACTTTTAAGTTGGTCTTTTTTGTTTTTTTTAATCAAAATGAAAACAATATTTTTTAATTTATTCTAAAAAGAAATAATTTTTTAAAAAAAACTTTATTTTTAATTTTTTTAAAAAATAAATAAAATTTAAAAAAATATTTGATTAATTCGGGATATTATTTTTTTGGAGGTACTAAAAAAATTATATTATTTAAATATTATCTAAAAATATTAATTAAACAGAAATTTATACATGATTCTTTATAATATTTGAATTTTTACTAAATAAAACTAATTTAAATTCTTATTATTTTTTTAATATTGACGCAAATATTAATATTTGGTAAAATTGATTTACATGTTATTAAATTGAAAATTAATTTAATGTTTATAAACTTAATATATTATTATTTATAATCATATTTTTATTTTAATCGGTTTTTAGTAAATTCTTAATAGATAAAATTAAATTATCTATTAAATTAAATAGTTTTATATTTTTTATTTTTTTTATTCCTTAATTCAAATGGTCTATTATATTAAAAAATTTAATTCTTTTAAAACATTTGTTAATTTATAATTATTTATTTTGGGAAATTTTTTTTATTGAAAATTGTAATTTACAATAAATATTTTTAAATTGGTTATATTTTAATAAATCCGATTTCAAACGTAAAAATTATATTAAAAAATTTTTTTGGTTAATTTAATAAAAAATTATTCTTACCGTATATAAATCATATTTATTATTTTTTTATTTAATTTTTTTAATAATTTTAAAATATTTTAATTAAAAAACAATTAATAAAAAAATTGAGATAAAATTAACGGAAAAGGTTTGTTTAGTATGTTTGAAAAATCCATGCAACATAAAATTATTAAATTATTAATTACAGTTTTTATGTTTTTTTTATTATTAAATATTTTTTTAATAATATTATTTAAGCTTAATAATGAGAGCAAAAAATCCAAATTATTTTTAAATACACAAATAAATAAAGTTGCAAAGTTAAAAACAAATACACCTGAAGAGCAAAAATTAATTTTTATAGATAATAATATTATTGATCCTGACGAAGTTATTGTAATTTTAAAAGAAAGAATAGTTAATCAATTTTTAAAAAGAAATAAAATAGCAAAAGCTTTTGAATTAGCAAACAAAGATTTAGATATTAAATTTACAATATCAAATCGTAATCAACCAATAAAAGATGAAAAAAAATTTATAAAAGAATTAATCAAGATTGATCCCCAAATAACCCTAAAAGATGATGTAATCGAAGAACTTAAATATATATTATTAAAAGAATATAGAGAAAAAAAACAATTATTTCACTCATATGATTTTTTTGTAAATTATAAATTAATTCACAATAAAATAAGAAATTCCCATATATATAAAATTCATGAATTATACAAAAATTCTCAAATCCAAAATATAAAATATCCTTTTTATACAATAGTATTAAAATTTATTTTAGAAGATAAAGAAAATGAAATCATTAAATCAAAGGAACACCTTAAACAATTGCAAGCTAATTTCAATTATTATAATGTAATAGAAAATCGAATAAAAAATGAAAAAGAATTTGAAAATAATTTAATAGCAATAGATTCAACATTAACATATCAACAAAATTTGTTAATTTTAAAAGAAAAGATAAAAAATCAATTTAAAGAAAAAAATCAATTAGCGAAATTATATGATCAAATGCGAACAGAAATAGAATTATCTAGTTTCGAAACTAAAGAACAATACTATATTCAAAATGAAGAAGATTATATAAAAAACTTCTTGTTTACATCTGTAAATATGCCGACTTCGGAAGAAAAAATTTTAGAACATTTCCAGAGAATATTATTATTAGAATATAAAAATAAAAAAAATATTTTAAATTTATATAGTTCTTACTTAAAAAAAATAATAGATATAATGTTGGATAAAATATCAAATAATTTTATAACATGGTCGCCAACTAAAATAGGTATAATAAATAAAATAATAAATAATCCTTTATTCACTTCATTTCTAAGACTTGAAATAGAAGATGCTCAAAACGAAATTATTAATTTAAAAGAACAAATTAAAAATACACCGGCAACTCTAAAAAATTTAGAGGATACCAAAAACGAATTACAAAATAATTTTCAAAATAAGTTAAAAAATTATTTTATCGCTTATGATCAAAAAATTAATGATTTAAAAAATCAAATAGAACAACTAACTAAAAATGATCAAAAACACGACGAAACTGATCAAAGACACGATAAAAATATTATTGATTTCAATAAAAGATTACAAACATTAACTGAAACTGATGAAATACACGACGAAACTGATCGAAGACACGACGCAACTGATCGAAGACACGACAAAAATGATCAAAAACACGACGAAACTGATCAAAGACACGACGAAATTGACAAAATACACAATGAAAATGATCGAAGACACGACGAAACTGATCGAAGACACGACAAAAATGATCAAAAACACGACGAAACTGATCAAAGACACTATGAAAATTATCAAAGACACGATAAAAATACTATTGATTTTGATAAAAGATTAAAAACATTAACTGAAATTGATCGAAGACAAGATGAAAGTATTATAGAATTTAATCAAAGATTTAAAACATTAACTAAAAATGATCAAAGAAAAAATGAAAATGATCGAAAACAAGATGAAAGCATTAATAAGGTTACAGACAAAGTCACGAGCTTCGATACGATTCACAAAACATTGACCGAAGATAAATATGAAGTAGAAAAAACATTCACACAAAATATAATCGATTTAAAGTATAAAAATAAATTAATAAAAGAACAAAACCAAAACCATCAAATTTTGAAAAAAAATAATACAAAATTTATCAAATTAGCTCACAAATATTTAACAAATATTTATTCCATTGATACTCAAAAATGGATATTTTCATTTAAAAAATATAGTAAAATTTATTTAGTAATAATTACATGTATGATAAATATTTTATTTTACTTATTATTATTAAGTAATAAATTTAAATCATAATTTAAACATAATTATAAAATGATAAACTTAAAAATTATTTTAATTAAAAAGTTTATTTTTTTAATTAAATTTCTTAATATAAATATTTTTATTATCAAGTGTTGAATTGTAATCTAAAATTATTTAGATTAATTTTGAAATAAAAATTTTTAGTTATTAAAGATACTATAGCACCTTAATAGACTTGATGATTATATTTTTGTTGGTTTAGTTGCCGGTGGAGGGTTTGGGTGAGCGTGATTTTGTCACTGCCATATTTATTAATCATTCAAAGAAAATTGATTTTATGGTTCTTTTCCTTTGCCAATGAATAAAGGTATAAAAAACCTTTATGGAGAAGGTCTTACTTATTTAAATTTACTTAATTGTTTTAAATAAGTGATTTGAAATGATTATTATTTAGTTAGTTTTAATAATGATAAATACTTTTGGTCATATGTTATCATTTCTTTTACAAATTCATTATCCTTATTAATAATTTGTTGCGATTTCGTCCGCATAAAGAAATTTAATTTCTAATAAAATGTTAGTTTGTCCGAATCCATTAATACCTGAAGAAAACATATTAATTTTATCATCGATAAAGATAATATAAGAGAACTTTAATTAAGAGGTTGTTCAAAAAAAGCACACACTACAAGGTCGGTTTTTAAACCATATTCGTTATTTTTATTTTTTTGTTCCATTTATAAGATTATTTTGATTTTTTAACATAACTCTATTTTTTTATTTTTTTAGAACTTGATGATGAGTTTTCTGTTTTGTTATTTCTTTTTTGTTTTGTTGATATTAGTTTAGTAATTCTAGTTAAATTAATTTGAATTCCTTTTTTATTAAAATATTCAATACCTTCGTTTAAATCATTAATTGCTTTATCTACCAAATCATAATCTTCTTTTTGTTGATTTTTATTATTATCCGCTGCCATAACTGGATGAATATTGATTAACAGGAATAATCCTAAATAATTAATTAAAAATAATGGTAAAAGATATAATTTATTTTTTATTTGAATCATTTTAACTTATAACTCCTTTTATGTTATCCCT
>NZ_JAOSIS010000021.1:0-9376 GCF_030586915.1 'Vigna radiata' phytoplasma | reverse complement strand
CATAATCTTCCATAGCAGAATATAGTATTTCTTCTACTGTTTTTGGTAATCGATGAATTTCGTCAATAAATAAAATCTCTCCCGTTTGTAAGCTACTTAAAATAGCAGATAAATCTCCAGCTTTTTCTAAAATAGCCCCATTAGTAATTTTAATATTTGTCTTTAATTCATTAGCGATAATACGTGCTAAAGTAGTTTTCCCTAAACCTGGAGGTCCATAGAATAAAAGATGATCTAAAGTTTCTTTTCGTTTACGTGAAGCTTGTATATAAATATTTAAAATATGTTTAATATCTTCTTGTCCTGCATATTCTTGTAATGTTTGAGGTCTTAATAAGGTATCTTCGTTTTTGTTTTTTGGGTCTTTTTTATTTTTTAATATTTTTTCCATTTGAATTCCTATTTTTTTAATAATAATTGTAAAGATTCTTTAATCATAAATTCAATATCTTTTTCTGTATTAATTTTATTAATAATAGTATTAATTTGTTTTATGTCAAAACCTAAATTTAATAAAGCATTTTGAACATCTTTTTGTTTAGGATTTAATATATAATTTGTTTTTTTATTTTTATTTTTAGTATTTAGGTACCAAATAATTTGTTGTGCTGTTTTATCACCAATGCCGGGAAATTGTTTTAAAAAATTTATATCATCGGTTTCAATAGCTATTTTAATTTCTGGAAATAATTCTGTTTGTGTAAGAGAAATAGCTATTTTGGGACCTATACCTGGAATAGTAATTATTTGTTTAAAAAAATTTAATAAGTTAACATCTGTAAAACCATATAAATAACGTATATTTTCTTTGATATATAGATAAGTAAATAATTTTACTTTTTGATTTATTTTAAATAAATAAGGGTTGTAAAAACCTATTTCATAACCTATACCATTATTTTCAATAATTATGCTATTATTATTTATTAACTTAATTAAACCTATAATATAGTAATACATATTTTTAATAATTATTTGCTCCTTTTTATCATTTTATTTATTTTTAATTTAAAAATAATGATTAAATTTTAAATAATTTAAATTTTCTAAATTTGTTTAAAATATTAATTTTTTTATTTAAGTATTGATTATTTTCATATTTTTTGAAATTATATGATTATAATGACATATATTTTACTATATTTCTGATTATTAAATATAATTATATTTAGATTATATTATGATTTTTAATAAATTCAGTGGCATCTTTTTTTACTATACTATTTATATTAAAAACTATACTTAAAAAAACTTATAATTAAAATTATTTTATTGTATTCAGTATAAATTATTTTTATTAATGTTGAATTTTAATTTTTAAATAATTAATTTATTAAGAGATTTTTGTTCTATAATATTTTATAGATTATAATATTTTGTATTGTTTTGTAATTATTTATTGATATTATAATAATCGAAATGATTCAATATTTCATTGACAGTAATTATTTTTTATTTTATAATTACTTGAATTAGTATTTTTTTTAAAAATATTTTTTAATTAAATTGCGTTTGGAGTTAGAAAAATGTCAGTTAAAATCCGTTTACAACTTTTTGGTTCTCGTCACAAACCTTTTTATCGTGTGGTAGCTATTGATGCTCATAACAAAAGGAATGGTAAATTTTTAGAAATTTTAGGAAATTATGATCCTTTAAAAGGAGTAATTAATTTAAATTTAGATAAAATTAATTATTGGTTATCTTTGGGTGGTCAACCTACTACTACTGTTAAAAATTTGTGTAAAAAATTTAAAAAAACTCAAATTAGTTAATTTTAGAGATTTTGTTAAAAAAATAAAATAATTTAAGATAAAAAGTTTCAATACGAAATTTGTTTTTTGTTTTTGAACAAGAAAGATTATTTAATAAAACACATGCAGATAGACGTTATAACTATTTTTCCGAATTTCTTTGATTATTTCTTAGATCATTCTATTATTAAAAGAGCTCAAGAAAAAAATAAAGTTATTGTTAAGATACATGATTTAAGGAAATATAGTCATAATAAGCATTTTAAAATAGATGATAAGCCATATAGTGGTGATGCAGGTATGTTATTATCATTCCCACCTTTATATGATTGCTTAGCGAAAATAAAAAAAAATATTAGAATTAAGAATAAAATTATTTTATTATCTCCTCAAGGAAATTTGTTAACTCAATCAAAAGTTAATCAATATGTCAATCATTTTGAACAATTAGTAATTATTTGTGGTAATTATGAAGGTGTTGATGCTAGAATTTTAAATTTTATAGATGAAGAAGTGTCTATTGGAGATTATGTTTTAACTGGCGGCGAAATTGCTTCTTTAGTTTTTATAGATGTTTTAATTAGATTAATACCAGGGGTTATTAATGAAGTTTCTTATTTATCTGATTCGCATCAAAAAGGTTTATTAAAATATCCTCAATATACTAGGCCTTTTGAATATAAAAATTATAAAGTACCTTCAGTTCTTTTATCTGGAGATCATAAAAAAATCTATAAATGGCGTTTAAAAGAAAGTTTAAAAAACACTTTTAAAAAAAGACCAGATTTATTAAAAAACATTGATTTAGATCAGTCTTATCAAGCAATATTAGAAGAGCTTAAAAAAGAAGATGAATTATAAAATGTTTATTTTTTTTGATTATATCTAATTGTAAAAATTTTTATTAAGGAAACGGAAATATTAAGTTATGAAATTAAAAGGTCAAAGTTTAGTTAGATCTATAGAAAATCCAAGTTTTAAAAAAATACCTTTTTTTAAAGTTGGTGATACTGTTAGAATGTTAATTCGACAATCTAATAATGATAGTAAACGTGTTCAAAATTTTTCTGGATTAGTTATTAAGCGTCAGGGTAGCGGTATATCTTCAACTTTTACTGTACGTGCTATTAGATTTGGTGTAGGTGTAGAGCGTACTTTCCCTATTTATTCATCTTCTTTAGAAAATTTAGAAGTTCTTAGTTCGGGTATAGTTCGACGTGCTAAATTATATTACATTCGTCATTTATCATCAAAAGCTGCTAGAATTAAAACTAAACATAAATAAAATTAAATTTAATTAAATTTAAAAATTTTTATTTCATTTTATAAGTGGATTTTATTTGAAAATTGGTTTTATATAATATTGTTAAAAAAATAAATTAAAATTTGGAGATAAAAATGTCTTTGTTTGAAGAATTAAAACGGCGTAATTTAATAAAAGATTGTAGTAATGAATCGGAGTTAATTCATAAATTAAATTATGATACTGTTAATTTTTATTGCGGTTTCGATCCTACAGCTATTTCTTTAACCATAGGGCATTTAGTTCAAATAAATACTATTTTGTTATTATATAATAAAGGTCATACACCTTTTATTTTAATTGGTCAAGCTACTAGTTTAGTTGGTGATCCTAAAGAAACTAAAGAGAGAAATTTATTAATACCACAAGAAGTTGTTAAAAACACTCAAGATATCACTATGCAATTAAAAAGTTTATTACCTCGGAAAAGAGTATATTTTGTTAATAATTATGATTGGCTATCCCAAATTAATTTCTTAGATTTTTTGCGTCAATATGGTAAATTGTTTAATATAAAATATATTTTATCTAAGAAAATTATATCCGAAAGATTAAATAATGAAAGTGCTGGTATTTCTTATACTGAGTTTTCTTACAATTTATTGCAAGCTTTAGATTTTTATCATTTATATTTAAAAAATAATATAATATTACAAATCGGCGGTTCAGATCAATGGGGAAACATTACAAGTGGTTTAGAATTGATTAGAAAATTAATTAATCCTACTCAGTGTAAGCCTTTAGGTATGAGTATCCCTTTATTACTAAATGATCAAGGTGTTAAAATTGGTAAAAGCGAAAAAGGTAATATATGGTTAAATTCAGAATTAACTAGCCCTTATGAAATGTATCAATATTTTTTAAATTTACCTGATAGTCGTGTAATTTTATTTTTAAAACAAATGACTTTAATTACGTTAGATCGCATTAATTATTTAGCATCGGAATTGAAACTTAATCCTCAAAAAAGATTAGCTCAAAAAGAATTATCTAGATATATAGTTTCTTTAGTTCATGGTGAATCAGTTTCTAAAGATTGTGAAAAAGTTAGTTATCTTTTATTTAGTAAAAAAAGATCAGATTTAGCCGAATCAGACTTAAAATTTTTAAAAAAATATTTATTTTGTGTATCTGTTAATAATGATATTACTTTATTAGATGCTTTACTTAAAGGTAAAATGGCTTCTTCTAAAAAAGAAGCTAGATCATTATTGTTATCTCGAAGTATTAAAATTTTTCCTAATTCCCAAGATATTAATGATTCTTTGCATTTGACTACTTTAGTAGCTTTATTTCGAAAATATATTTTAGTGACTAAAAAGAATAAGTTTAATATTTTAATATATTTTTCTTAAATTCTGTTAATATTTATTTATTTAATTAATATTAAATCTTAACAATCAAGAATACGAGTAAATATTATGGTTAATTATTTATTATATCGTGAATTAATTATAACGCATTCACAAAAACCTTGCAATTATGGTTTATTGCCTGTAAATTTTTTTAATCATTGTCTTAGCGAAAAGAAACATAATTTATTATGTGGTGATGAAGTAATATTGCAAATTTTTTTTAATTCTGAAGTTATAACTACAATTCGTCATGAAACTAAAGGCTGTTCTATAATATGCGCTTCGTCATCTTTAATGTCAATTTATTTATCTAATAAAACATTTATACAAAGTTTAAAAGTTATTAATAATTTTGTTAATATGTTGAAAAATAAGCTTTTTGATATTAATGTTCTAGAAAAAGATTTGTTATTATTTCAAACAATTTCGAATTTTCCTAATAAATTTAATTGTGCTAGCATTCCTTGGTTGTTAGCTTTAAATCTAATCAAAAATCATTTGGATAAAATTAAATTAAGTTAAAATTATATTTGTTTAATTTAATATTTCCGAGATCTTATTTAAAGTGAGTTTTAATTTTTTATGATTTTATCATCTAATAATCCTATTTTCAAGAAAATGATGAAGTTATCTTCTAAAAAATATCGAGATTTATACCAAGAATTTATTGTATTTGGTAATCATTTAGTTCAAGAAGCTTTAAAAAAAGGAATAGTATTACATTTATATACTATTAAGCCCGAAAAAGAAGCAGGTTTATTTATTAAAAAATCTTTAATGAAAGCCTTGAATAATAATCATATTTTATATTCTCAAGTGGCTATTTGTAAAATGTTAAAATTTTCTGGATTTAGCGATAAAATACTTATTTTAGATAATATTCAAGATCCTTCTAACGCTGGACTTTTATTAAGAAGTGCTTGTGCTTTTGGTTTTAAAAATATTTTTTTTAGCAATAATAGCGTAGACATTTATAATGAAAAAACTATTCAAGTTAGTCAAGGAGCGATTTTTAATTTAGATTTTTTTCGGGGCGATTTAGCCAATTTTTTGTCATTTTTGAAAAAAAATGATTATTTCGTTATAGGAACTTGTGGACATGAAAATAATTTTTTATCGAATAATTTAATCAATATTTGTTCAAAATATTATAAAATCGCTTTAATCTTAGGAAATGAAGGTCAAGGAATTTCGGTTATTTCTCGTCAAAAATCAGATTATTTGATAGCTATTCCTACTACAAATTTAGTAGAAAGTTTAAATGTAGCTGTAGCTGGTAGTATTATTATGTTTTATATGTGGTTACCCAAGAAGCCTAAATATCCTGTGATTTAACCAATCACCAGTGCGATAAACACTGAAAGGCTAAGAACGGTTCTTTAAAGGAAACAATAAAGAATTATAGCAGTTCTTAAAAGCGGATTACGATGAAGTAGTTAGTCAAAAAGATACCGCCACCGAATGATTCTAAGGATAAGCTTGAAAGGGCCTAAGAAAAAAAGAAGATGTAATAAGCTAACCTGTTTGCAAATTACTAACACCAAACAGTCCAGAAACTATCAACATTTATCAATTGTGTAGGATATTTATCAACGAAAGTAAACCTGGAATCTCACCATTAGTAAATGGTCACTTCCCCTAACGGATTAAGGTAGATATTTAGAGTAACTCGGAGAATCCTAAAAGCTAGTTATTAAATTAACTAATAATGAAATAAAAGTCATTAGGCTCAAGGATAAAGCGACTTTTTAGTAGTCGGAGGAGTAAAACTTAATTTGGAATAATTAAGTTAATCGCCCTCCCAAGATGAAGGTTAACGACCTTTATAGGGCGAAAGAAGTAAGTATTAAATATATGGTAAATTTCTAGTTACTTGGAAACTTACTTTTTCGGAGCTATTTGTAATAAATATGACAAATGATAAATTCTGATATAGAAATGCAAATAATTTATTGATTTTTTAAATTTTCATTAAATTTTTTATTTTTAATCATAACAATTTCTTCTTTATAAATAGGTTTTTTGTTTACAAAAGGTGTCTCTAAAATTTTTGGAATGTTTTCAAACAACGGATAATATATAATTTTTATTAAAGTTTCGAATCCTATTTTTCCGTATCCAATGTTTTCATGACGATCTTTTTTACTACCTAAACAATTTTTAGAATCATTAATATGTATAACAGATAAATATTTTAAATTAATAATTTTATCAAATTTTTTTATTGTATTTTCGAATTGGTTTTTAATATCATAACCAGCATCGAATACATGACAAGTGTCAAAGCAAATAGAAATTCGTGTTTTATCTTCTATTAAATCGATAATATTTTTTAATTCTTCAAAATTAGCTCCAATTTCGTTACCTTTTCCTGCCATAGTTTCTAATGCTATTTTAGTTTTTAAATTAGGAGTATTTCTGAAAATTTTATTAATTCCTTGAGCAATCCAATAAATAGCTTCTGATTTATTTTTGTGTAAATTATTACCTGGATGCAGTACCATTTGAGGAATTTTCATTTGAGAAAATCTATTTAATTCTTGTGTCAGAAAGTTAATAGAAAATTCTCTTTTTTCTAAAGATGGGTTAGCTAAATTAATAATATATGGAGCATGACCTACTAAAAAATTAATGTTAATATTATGGTTTTTCATTTTTAATAAAGTTTTGTGAATATCATCTTTTTCAATAATATTTCTTTGAGCACTTTGAGGAGGACCTGAGTATAACATAAAAGTATTCGAATTAAATGATAAAGCTTGTTCTAAAGCTCCTAAATACATTTTAGGTTTTTTAAATGACACGTGACTACCTATTATTAACATGATATGATATTATTTTACCTTTCTGTTGTAATTGTATTTTTGATTTTCGGATATTTTATTTATATTTAGATTATTGATTATCTATTAAAGAGTATTTATTTTTAGTAAATTTAATTGGTTTAAACGAAATATTTAATTTTTTTTGGATTTTATTTATTAATAATTCGTCTTTTTCTGTCGTTAATATGATTACATCTCCTTTTTTCTCCATTCTACCTGTTCTACCACTACGGTGTTGAAAAAAATCTAAGTTTTTATGTGGTAAATCATAGTGTATTACTAAATCGATATCTAAATCTAAACCCCTGGCCATAATATCACTCGCTATAATATATTGATATTTTGCTTTTTTAATATCATTTATGTATTGTTTACGTTTTTTAGTATTTAATATCGAAGAAAAACAAATAACTTTTAAATTATGTTTTAGCATAGCTTCATAAATTTTAGTTTGTTCTTTGATATTTGAAACAAAAATAATCGAAATATAAGGGTTAATATTTTGTGTTAAATGTATTAAAGTTTTTAATTTTTGTTCTTCTGTAGTTACTAGATTGTAATAATTTAATTTTAATTTATGTTCTTGTGTAGTATTTAAAAATAGATTTTTACCAAAATATTTATCTATAAAAGGTTTTAATTTTTCAGTAATAGAAGCTGATATTATTAAAATTTTAGGATTACATCGAGTTAATATTGCATCTAATAATGACAAAGAATCTTGTTCAAATAACATATCTGCTTCTTCTAAAACTAAAAAAGAAATTTTATGAATTTTTAGTAATTTTTGATTAATAACATATTCATTTAGTTTGTTTAAAGTTGTTATTAATAAAGGGGGTTGTTTTTTTTTAAATTGGTCAGATATTTTTTGTTTATTTACACCGCCATATAAAATTTTAATATTTGCTATTATTTGAGGTTCAATTTTTTTTAACATATTTAATATTTGCCAAGCTAGTTCGTTAGTAGGACTTATTATGATGGCTTGTGTTGTGTTATTTTGCCAATTTATTTTGGATAATATAGGTAACAAATAAGCATGAGTTTTGCCAGTTCCTGTAGGAGCTACACACACTAAATGACAAGGTTTTTCAAAATTATTAAACATTTGTTTTTGAATAGGAGTTATTTTATTAAAATTTAGTTGTTTTAATTTTTGTTTTATATATTGTTTCAATTGAATAAGATTCCTTTTTAAAATTGGTATGAATATTTTTTTATAAGTTAATTTTAATATATGTTAAAATATTATTATCCGTTATTAATATATGAATTAAAGTTCTATTTATAAGATTGTATTATTAACAAGAAATGAATTTATCTTTTTTTATTAAAAAGATTTTATTTTTTAATTATTCATTTTAATAAAAAAATAATTTAAGAGGTTAATAATTTTTTATGATTCGCATTAATAACAAGAAAAAAGCTGATTCTTTAAAGAAAAAAAAATATTGTAATGATCAAACAAAAATATCGCTAAAAACTAATAAAGATAAAAAAAATTTATTATATAAATTTAAAAAAATCAGCAATTTAACTAAGATTATGTCTTTTTTGATTATATTGATTATATTTGTCACTATTGTCGGCATTCCTATAGGTTATTTTATTTATTTAAGTTTGCAGAAATGAATTATATAAATAATATAAAAAAATATAAAAATATATTGTATTAAGTGTTTTTTAAATAAAAGTTTTTTAAATAAAAATTAATATTCATCAGAGCAAGAGTTATTAATAAATAAAAATCCATCGGAAAAAAATATTTTTTTCCGACGGTTTTTTGCTTTAATATTTCTTCTTTGATATTTTTTTAATCTTTTATAATATCTTTATCTAAATTTTTTTTGATGCATTACAATTATTGATTAATTTAATGTTTTTCGTTTTAAGATGATAATTTGTAATTATTTTTGATTAAAAATATTTTTAAAATTTGCTTCTACTTGTTCCCAGTTAATTATATGAAAAAAAGATTCAATATAATCTTGACGACGATTTTGAAAATCTAAATAATAAGCATGCTCCCAGAGATCTAAACCTAAAATAGGGAAACCTAATGTATGAGTTGTATCTTGATTGACGGTTGTTATTATTTCTGATAAATTTTTATCATTAATGATCCACCATATCCAGCCG
>NZ_JAOSIS010000020.1:0-9640 GCF_030586915.1 'Vigna radiata' phytoplasma | reverse complement strand
ATTTTCAAAATTAATTCCCTATCCTTGTATATTATTTTATTAATTTTTTTATACATAAATAAAACATTGATTATAAATCTCTGAGTTAAATTTCATAAAAAAATAAAACTTAAATAAGTTTAAAATTTTATCTTATTAAATTTCTAAATTAAATTAATTATGGTAATTAAAATTTAAATATTTAAATTATAATTATGATAATATTATAATATCATAGAAATAAAAATTAAAATTTTAAAAACTAAAAAGTTTTAAAATAAAAAATTTTAAAAAATATTTCGCTAATCAAAACAAAATATAAACACTAAATCTCAAATTTAATAAAATTATTTTAATATCAAAAAAACTTTTATCAAGATAAAACAAAAATTTTAGTTATTACTAAAATTTATTGATATATCGTAAGAACCAACAAAGGAAATTAAAATTAACCAAATGAATAATAAAAATGAAGCTTTACAACAAAAAATATTAAATTTAAAACAAAAAATTAAAGAAAAAATTCAAGAATTAGATAAAATAAATTCTCTACATCAATTAGATGTTCAATTTAATAGATTTAATAAATATTTCATAGAATTATTTAAATATATTAAACAATGTGATATAAAAGTAAAAAAAGAATTAGGACAACAAATAAATGAATTAAAAAAAAATTCTCTTCTTGCTTACCAAATTAATAAAACCAAATTAGAAAATAAACAATTAAACAAAAAAATAATAAAAGAAAAAATAGATGTTACTTTACCTGGATTTTCATTCCCAGAAGGCAGTATACATCCCCTAACACAAACAATTGAAGAATTAGAAAATTTTTTTTTAAAAATGGGTTACGTTATTTATGAAAGTCAAGAAATAGAAACAGATTTATATAATTTTGAACTTATGAATATAAGCAAAAATCATCCGGCTAGAGATATGCAAGATTCTTTTTATCTGGATCACAAAAAAGAAACACTTTTAAGAACTCATGTTTCTTCAATGCAAATTAAAGCTATGTTACAAAACCCTAATAAACCTTTAAAAATAATTTCATCAGGAAATGTTTATCGTAGAGATAAAGATGATGCAACTCATAGTCATCAATTTACACAATTAGATGGATTTGTCATTGATTACACAGCTAATTTAGAAAACCTAAAAACCACTATTAATACACTAATTAAACACATTTTTGGCAGAAAACAAAAAATCTTTTTTCGACCATCTTATTTCCCTTTTACGAATCCCAGCTTAGAAGTAGATTTGATCTTAACAAAAAAAAATAAAGAAAAAATTTACCTTGAAATTATGGGAGCAGGATTAATACATCCAAATATATTAAAACAGGGTGGTTTCGATCCTGCTAAATATCAAGGATTCGCTTTCGGTATGGGTATCGAACGCATAGCTATGTTAAAATATCAAATAGAAGATATTCGAGATTTGTACAATAATGATTTAAGATTTTTAAAACAATTTTCATTATTAAATTAATATACTTAAACCTATTAACATAAATTAGATGAAAAAATAATTAAAAAAAGAGAAAATATCATGATTATCAACGAAAACATTTTAAAAAAATATTTATCCACATCTATTCCTAAAAATTTAAAATTTCTAATTAATAATCATATAACAGAAGTAGATAAAATAGAATCGATCCATCCTCAATTAAAAATAAAAAATAACCAAAAATATATTATTGGAAAAATTATCCAAATTATACACAAAACCATTAAAGTAGATATTGGCATAAATATAGTATCTATCTCGCTAAATAATAGTATTGATTATGATAAATTTTTAATAAATAAGAAAATTATTATTTTAATAGAACATAATTCACCAAATTTTAATATCACTAATAATAAAAACCCATTTACGAATATTTCTGATGATGAAGTATTTAATAAAATATTAATATCGCATAGAGAATTAAAATTATCTGAAAAATATTTAATAGAATCAGAAAAAGGTAAAATCTTATATTTAGATGATCAAGCTCCTATTGGTCAATGCGCTTTAACATATTTAAATTTAAAAGGCTCCACTATAACATTAGCTTTAACACCTAACAGAGCAGATCTTTTATCGCATATAGGTTTCGCTAAAGATCTACAATCTATATTAGAATCATCTATCACAGAATTAAATAATTATCCAAAAAACCATAATAATCCTCGTGAATCAGACAAATTAAACCCTTTTAGTATAAATATTAAAAGTAACAATTGTTATGAATATAATATAAGATATATAACTAATTTAACAATAAAAACCAGCCCTTTATGGTTACGTAATTTACTAATAACAAATCAAATAGAACCTGTAAATAATGTTATAGATGTTATTAATTTAATAATAATCGAATATGGTATACCATTAAATGTTTTAGATGCCGATCAATTCAATAACCAACAGATTGAAATAAGAAACGCTAAACAAAATGAAAAAATTATTAATTCGAAAGAAACATATTTTTTGAGAGATCAACAAGATATAGTAATCACTAATAATAACGATATCATCTCTTTAGCGGATATTTTAAATAACTCAAATTATGAAATTACAAATAAAACAAAAAAAATAATTATTACAAGTAGTTATTGGAATATAAAAAGTATTTCTGAAATATCCAAACACCACCAAATCAATAATCAAAAAACTTTAAGATTAACTAAAGGAATTGATCAAAGTTTAATAGAAACAGCATTAGAAAAAGCTACATTTTTAATACAACAATTAACTGACGGTATAGTACATAAAAATATTATGTCTCAAAAAATACAAAAATATCATAATCCAGAAATCAAAATAACATTAAATGAAATCAATAAAAAAGTCGGTTTAAAATTATCTTCTAAAAAAATCATAAATAATTTAAAAAGATTAAATTATAAAATAAAATTTATATCGAAACCTCAAAATTATTTTATAGCTCAAGCTCCTGAAAGACGTTATGATATCACTACACCTGAAGACATAATAGCAGATTTAGTCAGATTAAATGGTTATAATAACAAACAAATTAATACCCCTATTGATAATTTTAAAGAGCGTAATTCTGAGCAACAATATATAATTAAATTAAAAAAATTATTAGCAAACCTAGGTTTTTACGAAATTAAAACATATAAACTCGTTAATGAAAAACTTTTTAACCTATTTTATCATGATCAAAATTACCTATCAGTGATAAAACCTATTACCGAAGAAAGAAAAATTCTTAGACAATCTCTTAGCGGTAGCATGTTAGAGGTTTTAGAGTTTAATCATAAAAATAAAAATACAGATAATGCTTTTTTTGAAATATCTAATGTGTTTTATGAAAATAAAGAAGTTTTGCATTTATCATTAGGTATTAGCGGTTATTTAATAAAAAATCACTGGTTAAAAAAAAATATAGAAAGTTCTTTTTTTATTTTAAAAGGGATTCTAGAAAAAATAGCTAATTTTTTAAACATTAATATGTCTTTCTGTCCTACCCAAAAATATTTTAATTTGCATCCGGGAGCGCAATCTAACATTAAAATTAACCGAAAAAATATTGGTTTTATAGGAGAAATACATCCAAAATTAAATAACATATATCATTTAAATAAAAGTTTTATAGCTGAAATTAATCTAGATATGATTTTAAAAAAATCTTTAAAACAAGATATAATCATTAAAAAAATTAACAAATTACCTTATATAACTAGAGATTTAAGTTTTTGGATAAATAAAAAAATTCACTTTCAACAAATATTCGAAAGTTTAAAACAAAATTTTCAAAAAATTTTAATAAAATGCGAATTGTTAGATATATATACTCCAGATTCTAATAACAAAAATAAATATCAAAAATATTACTCTTTATCTTTTCGTCTAACATTTGAAAATATCAATAATGATTTAAATAAAAATAAAGTAGAGCAAATTATTAATCAAATAGAAAATAATTTAAAAATTAAATTTCAAGCACAAATAAGATAAAGATAAAATACTATACATAATAAATAGGAGCTTTATATTGTGTATAAAGGAATTATTATTAAAAACTTAATTACTAAGTATGTCGTTATCGATTTATTACAAAAAAATACTATAATTGCTCAACCTAAAGGTAAAATGGAAAATTTTAATAAAAAACATAAAACAACCAAATCTTTATACCATTGCCCTATTAAAATCGGAGATGTAGTAGAATATGAATCAAAACAAAACAAATTTTTTATTATTAATGTGCAAAAACGTAAAAACGAATTAGAAAGACCGAATATAGCCAATATTGATCAAGTACTATTAATCTTTTCTTTAACTGAACCTACAATAGATTTTAAGTTATTAGATAAATTTTTAATTATTTTACAAAAGTTAAATATTAAAATAATTTTAATTTTAACTAAAAAAGATTTAATAACTAAAGAAGAACTTAAATGTATTCAACCTCAATTATCATATTATGAAAAATGGTATTCTGTAATATATATTAATGCTAAACAAAAAAATACTATAAATTCTATAATTAAAACATTAAAAAATAGAACAACTATTTTAGCAGGGCAAACTGGTGTGGGTAAATCCACTTTATTTAATAATTTAACCTATCTTAATGTGAAAACTCAATCGATTTCTATGCATTCACTTAAAGGAAAACATACAACAACTAGTTCCCAATTATATATGTGCCATCAAGGTTATTTAGCGGATACACCTGGTTTTTCTAAGTTCAAACTATCAAATTTAAAAAATCATGAAATTAAAAATTTTTACCCAGATTTTTGCTCTATATCTGAACAATGTTTTTTCGGAAATAATTGTTTACATATAGAAGAAAAACAATGTAAAATCATAGAAAATTATCAAAAAGGATTAATTACTAAAAGTAGATACCTTAATTATGTTTCTTTAGTTAGACAAAATAAAAATAAATAATATAATTCCAATAAAAAAAATAGCTTTTATATTAAATTAACAATTATCATAAATAAACTAAAAATTCAATAAATAAGATCACTTATCAATATTAAAAAAAATATATTAAAACATAAACATAAATTTTTCGAAAAATAATTTATTTTTTATCATTATTTAGTAAATAAAAAGATTTTTTTAATATATTAATAATTATTAACTAAAATATAAATTAAAAAATATAAAAAATCTCAAAATTTATAATAAAAAAATGTTAATATAGTAAGCCAAATTAATAAAAATTTAAAATCTGATTTATCTATATAAATTTTTTTTATTGTATAATACTAAATACGTAATTACACCAATAACATAAAAAAATTCTTAATGATTATATAAATGATAAAGAAAGTCGATTGTATAAAAAAGCATGGATTTTGATAAAATCAAACAAAGACAAAAACAAATAAGAAATTTTTCTATTATTGCACATATAGATCATGGTAAATCTACTTTAGCTGATAGAATTTTAGAAATAACAAATACTATTAAAAAACACGAAATGAAACCTCAATTTTTAGATTCAATGGCTTTAGAACAAGAAAGGGGGATAACTATAAAATTAAACGCTATTCAAATAAAATATCATAATTTGCAAAAACAAGAATATATTATGCATTTAATTGACACGCCAGGTCACAGCGATTTTAGATATGAAGTTTCACGTTCGTTAGCAGCATGCGAAGGAGCATTATTAGTAGTAGATGCTACTCAAGGAATACAATCTCAAACTGTATCAAATCTAGAATTAGCTTTAGAAAATAAACTTATAATTATACCTGTCATAAATAAAATAGACGCACCAAACGCTAATATACCTAAAATTCAACAAGAAATTCAAAATCTTCTAAAAATCGATATAAATTCAATTATATTAGCTAGCGGGAAAACAGGTGTAGGAATTCAAGATGTTTTAGAAACAATTATAAAAAAAATTCCTTATCCTAAAGGAGACCCTGAAGCTCCCTTACAAGCTTTAATTTTTGATTCAAAATTTAATAATTATAAAGGAGTAATACCTCATATTAGAATAATTAACGGAACTATCCAAAAAGGAGATCGCATACGTTTTATAAAAAGTAAAGCTATTTATGAAGTTATCGAGGTAGGTACTTTTCAACCAAATCCCGTTATAAAACCATTTTTAACTACAGGAGATGTAGGTTATTTAACCGCTTTTATTAAAAATATTGATGACGTTAAAATAGGTGATACTATTACTTTAAACAAAAATATCCAAGTAAATGCTTTGCCAGGATATAAAGTTATTAACCCTGTAGTTTTTTGTGGATTTTACCCTGCCGAACATAAACAATATATTAATCTTCAAGAAGCATTACAAAAATTAAAATTAAATGATTCATCTTTAATTTATGAAAAATCTAATTCTAATATTTTAGGAATGGGGTTTCGAATTGGTTGCTTAGGTTTATTACATATGGATATTATTAAAGAAAGAATTATTCGAGAATTCAAAATCGAAGTAATTATTACTGCGCCTTCAGTCATTTTCCATGTTTACACCAAACAAAATCAAAAAATTATTATAGATAATCTACAAAAATGGCCTCAAAATCAAGCAATCGAAAAAATCGAAGAACCTTTTGTTAAAGCTTTTATAACGTGCCCAGAGCAATACATAGGTCCAGTAATGAAATTAACACAAAATAAAAGAGGTATTTTACAAAATATCAAATATTTAGAAAATCAAAATACAATCTTAACATATTTATTGCCTTTCAGTGAAATTATTTATGATTATTTTGATCAATTAAAATCTGCAACCAAAGGATATGCTGCTTTTGATTATCAAATGGAAAATTACTATCCAAGTAAATTAAAAAAAATGGATATTTTATTAAATTCTGAAATTGTTGATGCGTTGTCTTTAGTAGTACATGAAGATTTTGCCTATACTAAGGGTAAAATAATTTGTAATAAATTAAAAGAATTAATACCTAAACAAATGTTCGAAATAACAATTCAAGCGGCTCTTGGAAAAAAAATTATAACAAGAGAAAATATAAAAGCTTTAAGAAAAAATGTTACAGACAAATGTTATGGCGGAGACCATACTAGAAAAAAGAAATTATTAGAAAAACAAAAAGCTGGAAAAAAGAAAATGAGAGCTTTAGGAAAAGTAAAATTACCTCAACAAGCTTTTTTAGCTATTTTAGCAAATAAATGATAATAATATTTTTGGAAAAATTTATAAACCAATTAATTTTATTAGCTTGATTAGCATAAAAAAGGGGGGGTAGATAATATATATGACTAATTTGATAGAACTAAAAAATATTACTAAAGTTATAAATAATCAAATAATTTTAAAAGATATTAATTTAAAAATTAAAACCAATGAATTTGTAACTATATTAGGGCCTTCAGGATGCGGTAAAACCACTATTTTAAAAATCATAGGAGGTTTTGATACTTGTAGTAGTGGAGATATTTTTTTTAAAAATAAAAGTATTTTAAATGTGCCCCCACACAAACGATTAATTAATACAGTATTTCAAAATTATTCCTTGTTTCCTCATTTGAATGTTTTAGAAAATATAGCTTTCGGTTTAAGAGTAAAAGATTTAAATTATGAAACTAAACAAAAAATAAAAAGCATTAATCGAATCACAGAGCAAAAAATTAATTTAATTAAAGAACAGTATAAACATAAAATAAAAATAATTCAAGATAGCTTCAATAAAAATTATTTACTTTCATGGTTGCCATTTTATAAAGAAAATCCTAAAATTAGACAATTAAAAATAGATTTAAAAGAAGAAATAAAAATTATTCAAAGCCAACAACAATTAATATTAAGCCAATTACATCAGAAATTATTATGCGCCATAACAAAAGAAGAATTTATTAAAAACAAAGTTTTACATTATCTAAAATTAGTGGGTTTACAAGGATTCGAAAATAGAAATATTTACCAATTATCCGGCGGTCAACAACAAAGAGTAGCTATCGCTAGAGCTTTAATAAATGAACCCGAAGTAGCTTTATTTGATGAACCTTTAGCAGCTTTAGATCTAAAATCAAGACAAGAAATGCAATACGAATTAAAAGAAATGCAAAAAATTTTCGGTATTACTTTTATAGTAGTAACGCATGATCAATCTGAAGCTTTAACTATGAGTGATAAAATAGTAGTTATAAAACAAGGTGCTATTCAACAAATAGGAAATCCTGAAGATATTTATAATGAACCAGCTAACAAATTTATAGCTCAATTCATTGGAGAATCTAATCTAATCTCCGGCATTATGAAAGATGATTTTGTAGTTTTATTTGATAATAAAGAATTCCGTTGTATAGATTATGGTTTTCGCAAAAATCAAATAGTCGATATAGTTATAAGACCAGAAGATATAGATATTGTTGATTATAAAGATGGTTTAATTACAGGTATAGTACATTCTATATCATTTAAAGGGGTTTATTGGGAAGTAATTATTCAGACTAAATATAGAAATTATTTAATTCATACTACCGATTTTATTGAAAAAAATACTAAAATAGGAATTTCTTTTAATCCAGAAGATATTCATATTATGGAAACATGGTAAATTTAAAATGAACAATATTTTTAAAAATAAATCCCATAAATTCTATAAATGGTTAGCTTTACCGTACTTAATTATTATATTTTTTTTAATTATTATGCCAATATTAATAATTTGTTTCGACTCAATCCAAGAATATGATGATACCAAAATTCTTAAAATTGTTTTCACCGTTAAATACTATTATAATTTTTACACTAATTTAAATTTTATTTACATAATAATAAGATCTATTGCTATTTCTATTATAGCTACTTTTTTTGTTATTATTATTACTTATCCATTAGCGTATTGTGTTGCCCAATTAAATCCTTTAATGCAACCTATTATAGTTCTATTAATTAACGGTACTATTTGGATTAATATGATTTTAAAAATACAAGCTTTAGTACAAATTTTATCTTTAACCGAAAAATTCTTCAAAATTAATATATTAGAAACTAACATAGCAATGTTTATTGGTTTTTTATATCTCTTTTTACCTTATATGTTTTTATCTATTTACCTAAATATTTCTAAAATAGATAAAGGTTTAATCGAAGCTGCAAAAGATTTAGGAGCCAATGAACAACAAATTTTTAAAAAAATTATTTTCCCTTTGTCATTACCTGGTATCATTACGGGAACTATTTTGATTTTATTACAAATAGTAACTAACATTATTGTACCGAAATATTTAGGACCTACTAATGTCATGGTAATAAGCGAATTAATAGAGAATAAAATTTTTTTAAATGATGAAACGAAAAGCGCTTGTGTTATAGCTATTAATTTAACCATCATGATGTTAATAATTTTAAAACTTTGTCCTAAAAATCAATATCAAAAATATAATAAAGGAGAAAAAACATAATTATGAAAATTAACCTAAAAAAAAATATGTTATACATATATTTAACAGCAATGTTAATTTTTATTTATCTCCCAATTATATCTTTAATAATTTTCTCTTTTAACGAAAATGAAGGTAGGATAGCCTCATTAATACATTTTAATAAATTCGGTTTTAAATGGTATCGAAAAATAACACAAGATGAATCCGTTAAAAAAGCCATAATAGTAACTTTAGAAATAGCTTTATTGTCTACCATTATATCAACTATAATCGGAACTTTAGCAGCCATTTCTTT
>NZ_JAOSIS010000002.1:23543-49655 GCF_030586915.1 'Vigna radiata' phytoplasma | reverse complement strand
TCGCGCTTGCGTGCTTTTGCTGTTATTAATTACTCTTTCGAGACAATTAATCAAGCCCACCTTACAGTGTTTACGTGACCTCTGGAGATTATCACTCCAGGCTATGCGTTAAATAGCGGAATTATGCACATCTTTTGCGCCCAAAAACTCTGTAAGCATTTATAAAATATCTAAGATGAATAAAAATGATTGGGCATAAATGCTCAAATCTAAATTAATAAATACCTTATTAAAAAAAGATATTTGTAAAAAAATCTTAATTACATTTTTATAAGAAACTTATCCAAGGTAGCTATTTAATTATTGGTAAGTGTTAAAGATCGCATGGCTTTAAATAAATCATCTCATTATATTTTTATATTGGTAAAAATATACGAAAAACGTTAAAAAAATACGTTTTAAAAATAAATCATATTTTTTCACGGATAGAACTTAATTGTAAGATAAAGATAATACAATTAACGCGCTAAATATGTCATTAACAAAAAATAATTAATTCAAAATATTTTTTTAAGAATAAACATATTTTGCTGATTTATTTAATTTGTAGCTTTAATTCAAGAAAAACTTCATGCTTATTTTAACTTCGCCTTGCATATAATTTTAATAAATGTTTACATTATATTAAAAATAATCATGCTTCTTGAATATGCTATTTTCCCTTAATGAATTTTCATTCTCAGGTAAATTCAACGGCTTAGCATGCTATCCCTATGCTAGGAGGACCATAATCTCCTAAATTAAACGCCCGAACTTGCGCACCTTATCCTGTGATTGTGTTAATTCTGGAGAATCCAAAATAGATTCGCCTTCTAAGTTTATATCTTCTGATGAACCAACTTCATATGAACTTTCAAAAACACCGGAACAAAACATGATCAAAGGGACTATTAAAACAGAAAATATCAAAAGAGACAAACCTATAAATTTTTTATTAAAATTTAATGGTTTTTTCAAATATAGTTAACCCCTTATTCATTAATTTAATTTTTTTTACAACATTTACTGCATTCAAATAAAATAATTACAATAAATTAAATTTTTATATTATTTAAAATTTTATTTCGTAAATTTTCAAGTTTTTTAAATTTTCATTTTTTCAAATTCTTAATTTTGATAAAGTATATTTTTTTTAATTTAAATTTTGGGTCTTCTATCTTTCATTATCAAAAAAACAAATTACCCACTAATATTATAACTCAAATAATCTTAAAAATAAACTTGAAAAAAATAAGATCTTAGAATTTGATATATCTATATATTAAATAAAATTAATTTTTATTTAAATTGACTATTATATAAATTATAATAAAAACCTTGTTTAGCAAGTAATTCTTGATGACTACCTTTCTCAACTAACAAACCATTTTGCAAAACTAAAATAACATCTGCATTTATAATAGTAGATAAACGATGAGCAATCACAAAAGAAGTTTTATTTTTCAATAATTTTTGCATAGATTGTTGAAAAAGAATTTCTATTTGAGTATCAACAGAAGCAGTAGCTTCATCTAAAATAACTATAGAAGGATTATTTAAAAAAGTTCTAGCGATAGTAATTAATTGTTTTTCTCCTTGGGAAATATTATCTAATTCTTCGTTAATCATAGTATAATAACCATCTGGTTTAGTCATGATAAAATCATGAACATTAACTTGTTTAGCGGCTTGCACTACCTGTTCTTCTGTAGCATTAAAATTACCGTAACGAATATTATCCATAATAGTACCACGAAACAACCATGAATCTTGAACAACTATACCAATAATTTTACGTAAATCACTTTTTTTAATAGTAGAAATATCTATTCCATCAATTGTAATCCTTCCAGAAGTTAAATCATAAAAACGAACCAATAAATTAACTAAACTAGTTTTTCCAGACCCTGTAGGGCCAACAATAGCGACCATTTGATCTTTTTTAATCTCAAAACTAACATCCTTAAGAATAGGTTGATCAATATGATATTGAAAATTAACATGCGAAAACTTAACAAAACCCTCTACATAAGGAAGAGTTAAATCATTTTTTACATCTAATTCTTCACTTTCGGATAAAAAAGTAAAAACACGATTAGCAGCAGAAGAAGTAGATTGTAAAATGACAAACATCTGACTTAAATCTCTTAATGGATTCCCTAAACGCCAAATATATTTCATAAATGATTGAAACATTCCTAATTGAATAGTGCCAAATCCCAATTTAAATAATAAATATGGTATTTCCGTATCTTGATAATTTAACAAAAAATAACCTAATATAACAATAAAAGTCATCACAATATAAGTAAAACTATTAATAATAGGCATAACTAATCCAGAAATCCAATTAGATTTAAAAATAGTAGAAGATAATTGTTTGTTTAAATTTTGAAAATCATTAATATTATTTGCTTGTTGATTATATAAAATAATCTCTTTATGTCCGGTATATTTTTCTTGTAAAAAACCAAAATATTCTCCTGTTTTTTCAAATCTTTGAATAAAAACTGAACGAGCTTTTTTATTAATTAACCAAATCACAAATAAAGAACTCGGTATCATTAAACAAATTAATAAAGCGAATCTTACATTTGCCCAAAACATAATAAAAATAATCATCAAAATACTAAAACAAGAAAGAACAAAAGCTACACAAGATTGTTGTAAACCATTAGAAACTGTTTCCAAATCATTAATAGCAATACTCATAATATTACCTATAGTGTTATTTTCAAAATATGATATAGGTAATCTTAACATCTTTTGATAAACACGTTGTCTAATATTTTTAACAGATTTATGAATAATTACAATAATTAATTTATTATAAATAAATCTAGCTATGATACACAAAATATATAATAATAAATTAATAGATAATAAAAGAAAGATATAACCCATATATTCCGATATATTTTTAAAATAACTTAGAAAATATTTACGAAGAAAATCAAGAATAATATTATTTTTATAGATAATTTTCGAATTATTCTTAAAATTATTTTGAATAAAATTAATAATAACATTACCTTCAAAAATCACAATAAAAGCATCTATAGCAGCCACTAAAAAAATCAAAAAAATGCTAATAAAAATTTCTTTACGAAAAGGTTTTAAAAAATAAAATATTTTTTTCAATTTAGAACCTCTTTTATTTTTTGCGAAAATGCAATATTTTTATAAATTTGACACCTATGCATTAACTCCTCATGCTTACCGATATCAATAATTTTACCATCATCTAAAACAATAATCTTATCAGCATTCAAAATAGAACTCAATCTCTGAGCTACTATAATAATAATAGAATCTTTTCTTAAATAACTTAAATTTTGACGAATAGTTAAATCAGTTTGATAATCTAAAGCAGAAAAAGAGTCATCAAAAATATAAATATCCGGTTTTTTTAATAAAACTTTAGTAATAGCTAATCTTTGTTTTTGTCCTCCAGAAAAATTAGAACCTAATTCGCTAACTGGTTCTTGTAATTTTCCTTTAGTTTTATTAATGAAATCATAAGATTGAGCTATTTTAGCAAATTCCAAAATTTCTTCAGAATCTGCATTCGATTTTCCAAAAGCTAAATTACTTAAAATAGTACCTTTAAATAAAATATTTTTTTGAGAAACTACACCAATCTTATCCCTTAAAGAGGTCAAATTATATAATTTAATATCTACTCCATTAATTAACAAACAACCTTTAGTAGGATCTATCAACCTAGGAATCAAATTAATTAAAGTACTTTTTCCAGAACCCGTAGAACCAACCAAAGCAATTAATTCTGAAGAATGAACTTTAAAATTAATATCTGATAAAATCAATTTATCATTTTGATCATATCTAAAATCAACATTTTTAAACTCCAAACTTACAATAGGCTTAGATAAATCAAAATTATATTGTAAATTATTTTTAATTTCAGATTTAGTATTTAATAAATGTTCTATTTTTCTTAATGATACTAAAGCTTTAGGAAACATAGTGAATAATAATAAAAAATTTAAAATCGAATAAAGTATATGATATTGCAAATTAATACAATTATAAAGACCACCTAAATGAAAATCAGCTGGCATACCTAATTTTAAAATGTAAGCACCAAATCCAGTAGTAAAAATAATAGAAATATTTAATAATAAATAAAATAAAGGTTCCATTGAAAAAATTGAATTAAATAAATTAATATTTAAAAAAGCATATTGAGAATTTATGGCATTAAATTTAGAACATTCATAATTTTCTGTATTTAAAGTTTTAATAACTTTAATACCAGTTAAATTTTCACGTAATTTTGAATTTATTTGTTCTAAAACTTTTTGTTTTTGGGTAGATAAAAAATAATTTTTAAAAATAATACAAACAAAAATAATAACTAAAAACGGTATAATAGCCAAAACAATATATGAAAACACCATATAAATACGATTGATCAAAATCAAACTAATAATTAACATAATAGGAGCTACAATTAAAGCTCTATAAAGGCTAGCCATAAAATTAACAATTTGACCGACACAAGTAATACTACAATTCATTAACAAAGGTACACCGAGTTTTTTCATTTCTATAATTGAAAATGTTTGAATTTTTTCAAAAATATCTGTATTCAAATCTTTAAAAACTAAAGATGCTGTTTTCGCAGAACAAAAATTAATAATTAAATTACCAATAATAGCGCATAAAACCAATAATAATAAAGCGCAAGTAATAAATAAAAAATTTTGCGAAGAAACAGGATTATCAATGACATAACGACCTATAATCAAAGGAATTCCAATTTCACCACTCGCTATAAACAAAACTGCCACAACATTTAAAAAAAGTATCATTTTATAACGCATAATATACTTAAAAATTAATTTCATAAAACTGATTTTATACCTTCTTAATTGAATAAAAATCAAAAAATTTTAAATTTTTAATAATCTTTATTCATTTGTTTGAATATCAATAAAAATTCTAACATTTTTTTGATATTTTTATATAAAAAAAAATTAATTCATATTACAAAAAAACAAATAAGTTTTTTTGATGTAATGAATTAATTTTTAAAGAAATATAAATTAATTTATTTAAATATTAAAGTAAATCATTATTCATACTATCGATATTTTGATAATTTTTTTCTAATACTTCTTCAACTACAGCGGCTCCAGTAGTTACCATTACAGATGCAATAGAAGCAGCATTTAAAACAGCTTGTCTAGTAACTGCCGTAGGATCCATAATACCATCTTTTACTAAATCTACAAATTGACCCGTTTCAGCATTAAAACCGAAATTTTCTTTTTGTTCTAATTGTTTTTGAATAATCATAGAAGCATCAAATCCTGCATTAGTAGCAATTTGTTTAGTAGGTTCTAACAAACTTTCTAAAACAATACTATAACCCTTACGAACACTTTCATTGGTAGAATTTAACTGACTTAAAGCAGTTTTATAAATTTCTACTAATGCTTTTCCTCCTCCAGGAACAATACCTTGTTCAATAGCGGCTTTAGTTGCATTTAAAGCGTCTTCGATACGCAATTTTTTTTCTTTTAATTCTGTTTCAGTAGTCGCTCCTACATGAATAATTCCGATACCACCAGTTAATTTAGCTAATCTATTAGTCAAATTATTTAAATCATGTTGATTAAAATCCTTCATAGATTTAATATTCGTGATTTGAGACTTAATCTCTTGAATACGCGATTCTAAAGCAGAAGTTTTATTATCAACTACCAAAGTAGTACTACCTTTTTTAATAATAACTTTATTAACTTTACCTAAAAATTTTTCATCTACATCTTTTAATTTCATATTTAAATCTTTAGAAATAAAAGTAGCCTGAGTTAAAATAGCCATATCTTGTAATAAATCTTTTTGATGATCACCAAAACTTGGAGCTTCCACTGCGACTGCATTTAAATAATTACCTTTTTTATTAGCAACTAAAATACTTACCATTTCATTATCAAAAGATTCTGCAATAATCAACAAAGGAACTCTATTACTTAATGAATATTCTAAAATACGATTAATTTCAAATATACTATTAATCTTATGATCGGTAATCAAAATTGCAGCCTGTTCTAATTCTATTAAAGAATCTTTTTTATTCACAACGAAATAAGGTGAAACGTAACCTTTATCAAATTGCATACCTTCAACAACATCCAATACAGTTTCAAAACTCTTAGATTCATCTACATTAACAACTCCTGTTTTGCCTACTTTTTCAATAGCAGCAGCTACAATTTTTCCTGTTTCCGCACTACCAGATGAAATAGTAGCCACATTCTCAATCTCTTCTTGGGTATTAACAGAACGAGATTTAGCTAAAAGTTGCTTAGCTACCACACGAGAAGCTTCTAAAATTCCTTGTTTCAAAAGAACACCTTTAAAACCGCCTGTGTCAAGAGCTTCAAAACCTTTACGAATCATACTCTGACCTAATAAAACAGCTGTAGTTGTGCCGTCTCCAGAAGCATCATTAGTTCGAGTAGCTATCTCGCATATAGCTTTAGCGCCAGCATTATGATAAGCATCTTTAAAACTAATTTCCTTTGTAATAGTAACGCCATCATTAATAATTAACGGACTACCATATTTTTGCTCTAATAAAACATTTTGACCCTTCGGTCCTAAAGTTATTTTAACTGTATTAGCTAATAAATCTATCCCTTTTAAAATTTTTTTTCTTGCTATTTCGCCATAAATAATTTGTTTTGCCATAGTCATTTAATACTCCTTTTTTCTATACAAATTAAATCGTTCCATTTTTTAAATATAATTCAAAAATTAAATAAAAGTTTATTAATAATGAACATTATATATAGATAGATTATTTGCGTTTCAACATTAGGATGGGGTTTTTTATAATATCTATTACAAATAGCCCCCATCTAAACCAGATAAGAAAGTTTCCCAGCATCTATCTTGCCATAATTTATCCTCTTTACAAGGCTCGCTGGGTATTACCACTAATTAATTGTTTATTCTTATCTTTTTAAATTGGGTAATGTCGTGAACTGATTGATTCGTCTCATGTACTAATGACAATTCCTCTACATAATACCAAAATTTGTTTATTTGGCCTTTAAATAGGTTATCGATCATTAGTTTTTGCTACTTAAAGTTCTATTAATAAGATTTACTTTAACAATATAAAATAAAAACTTTTTTCTCAGCAGAAAGGAATAATTTTAGATTTGTCTTTGTTGATTAATCACAACGCTGGTTATTGGTTTTTATTTGTTAGATAACACAAAATATTTAAGCTTCTTCTGATGTACTCATTTTGGCAATAATATTTTCTGATTTAACAATTAAATATTCTTCTTCTTGTAATTGTAATTTTTCTCCAGAATAATTTTTATAAACCACTACGTCATTAACCTTTAAATTAGTTACCTGTGGGCCATAACTAATTACAATACCTAAAGAATCTTCTTTACGAGGGTTAGTGCTAATAATAAGTCCAGAAGAAGTACGTTCATCTTGAAATTTTGGCTTCAAAACAACATAATCATTTAAGGGTTGAATTAAAAAATTTGTCATAAATTTCTCCTTTTATTCTTAAGCAATCAAATTTAAATTTTTTTACATATAATTAGGATAAATTAACAAGTTTTAACGATAATATTTATAATTCATGCTTTATTATAGTTTTAATAACTTACACTCAAAAATAATCTAAATAACAATTTCCATACATTTATTTATTAATAAAATCTTGAAAAAGAATTAAAATTTTTAATTTTTAAAAAATAATTGACTTTTAAATATGCATAAGTTTAGTTATTTCAAAAAAGTAAGTTAAAAATTATAAATATTATAAATATAACTATTTTAATAATATAGTCAATTTAATGTCTTAAAATTTCTACCTTTAAAAAGGCAAGTGCACCTATAATTATTCATTAATTATTAAATTAATTATAAACTACTAAAAATTCTAAGATATAAAATTTCATTAAATACAAAAAAATAGCTAAAATTAAAATTTTTAAATTATTAAAATTTTAATTATTTTAATCAACTTATTAATTTCGCAAATAACTTCTTGCTAAGTTTTCACATTATTTAATTTAATCGATCTTACTATTTAATCTTACACTTTCACAAAAATAAATAAAATCACTTTATTGATATCTACATAAATTTCTTTTAATAATTATGCATTCAAAGACATTTATAAAATAACAAAATTATATGTATTTTTGTATTCAATAACTTAACATAATAATTATAATAAATTTTTAAATAAATTAAAGCATTAATAATAAATAAACACATAAAGTACGAATTCATTATAATGCAATTTATAATATTTTTTCAATATAACTTGTACAAAAAAATAAAATTAACTTTTATTTTTAATCAAATCTGTCAACATTTTGACAAAATCTATCATAGACATATTACGTTTTTCTGGATTATTATATTGGCGAACATGTAAATTATTATTTTGTATTTCGCGTTCACCAATAATAACTTGAAAAGGAATTTTTGCTAAATAAGCAGCACGAATTTTATAATTAAAAGTATATTCTTTATCATTAATCTCAACTCTTAAATTATGTTGTATCATTTCTTTTTGAATTTTTTTAACATAATCGATATGCAAAATATTATTAATAGGGATAATGATAATTTGTACAGGTGCAATCCATAAAGGAAAAAAACCTTTATTTTGTTCTATCAAATAAGCAGTAAATCTTTCTATAGTGGATGTAATAGCCCTATGAATCACTACAGGTGTTTTATTTTGATTATTATGATCTATATAAGATAAATTAAATCTTTTAGGCAATAAAAAATCTAATTGAATAGTTGATAAAGTTACTTCATGATTTAAAGCCGTGAATACTTGCACATCCAATTTAGGACCATAAAAAGCAGCATCACCAATTTTTTCTTTATAATTCAATTTTAATTCATTTAAAATATCTTTTAAAATTTTTTCAGAATTTAACCACATATTTGGATCATCAAAATATTTATCTTTTTTAGAAGGATCATGGGTACTCAAATTAAAATAATAATCTTTAATTCCAAAATCTTTATAAACTTCTTCGATTAAATTAATGATTTCAACAAATTCTTGTTTAATTTGTTCTGGCGTAATAAAAATATGAGCATCATTTAACGACATAGCTCGAACTCTTTCTAAACCTGAAACAGCTCCAGAAGGTTCGTAACGATGTAAAAGACCTAATTCAGCTATTTTTAGAGGTAAATCTTTATAACTATGAATTTTTTGACGAAAAATTTCCATATGATGAGGGCAATTCATAGGTCGTAAAATTAATTGTTCACCATCTTGCAATTGCATAATCGGAAACATATCTTCCTTATATAATTCTAAATGACCAGATGTTTTATATAAAGAAACATTAGCAACAACTGGAGTATAAACATGTTGATAGCCATATAATATTTCTTTATCGACAATGTATCTTTCGATAATACGCCTAATAGTTGCTCCTTTTGATAACCAAAAAGGCAAACCAGCTCCCACAGATGAAGAAAACATAAAAAAATTTTGTTCTTTATTTATAAATTTATGATCTCTTTTTTTTCTTTCTTCCAAAGTTTTTAAGTAATTAGCTAAATCGCGTTGTCTAAAAAAAGCAACTCCATAAATACGAGTCAAAACTTTATTTTTAGAATTTCCTTGCCAATAAACACCAGATGTTTTTAAAATTTTAAAATAACGATTAATATTAATATTAGGAAAATATTCACTTTCTTTACAAAAATCTAAAAAATTACCTCGTTGATATAAAAATAACTTTTGCGAAGGTTGAATAGATTGCAAGGAATGCAATTTATAATGATTAAATTTAAATAGGTCTTTAATATCTGAAATAGATAGTTCTTTTTCAGAAATAGGTAAATTTTCTCGAATAATATTAATCATAGTTTTTTCGATAATTTCAAAATCTCGTTCCGAAATTATATTATTAACTAGATCAATATCACAATAAAATCCTTCTTGATTTATAGACTTATTAACTAATAATGAATTAGGATAAATACGAAAAATAGCATTAGCCATAATTAAAGCGCTGTTATTATTTAAAATAGACCAAGAGATACTATCGGATATGGTAATAATATTTAACAAACCATCTTCAGTTAAAGGCTTATCTAAAGTAATTAACTTATTATTAAAATAAGCTGCTATTGGTAAATTTTCAAAATTATTTAAAAATTCCAAATTATTAGAAGTGATAATCTTATTAACGGTAATATTATTAGGAAATAATTGTTTTTGATGATTTTGTTGATATTCAATTTCAATCATATCATATATCCAATCCTTTAAAAAATGTAATTATATTTTGATAAAAATATTCCAAAAAATTAATGTTAAATCAAATAATAAAAGAAAAAATATTTTTTTATCTTAAAAAAATTTTTAAAAAAATAAAATATATAAATAATAAAAATTATTTACCCAAACAAAATTTCGAAAATAATTCATTAATTAAATCATCTTGTAAATTACTACCTAAGATACTTTCCAAAGATTGATAAGCTTCTTTTAAATGAATCACATGTATATCTATAGGCATATTCCTTTTTACATCAGATAAAATATTTTCCAAAGCTAAGACCGCTTGCTTAAGTTGATTAACTTGTCGAAGATTAAACAAATAATCAAAATTTTGTTCTTGAATATTTTGCAAATTAAATTTTGTTACAATTTGTTTTTTTAAATTTTCAATCCCTTCTTGTGTATGATTAGAAACAAAAACAATTTGTGATTTAAATTCAGATGATAATTTCATCTTAATTGGCAAATCTGATTTACTTCCTACAATAATTCTATTTTTATTTTTAGTCATATTTAATAGAATTATATCTTCAGGTTCCAAAATATTATTAACATCTAACAATAATAAAATTAATTCAGATTCATTAATAAATTTTTTAGCAATATTAACTCCTAAATTTTCTAAATAATCTTCAGTATGATGAATACCAGCTGTATCAATTAAACGCAAATTAACACCATTAACATTCACATAAACATCCAAAAAATCTCTTGTAGTTCCTGGAATATCAGAAACAATAGCTCTTTCTTCTCCTAAAAAACTATTTAAAAGACTAGATTTTCCTACATTAGGTTTACCTAAAATTAAAGTTTTAATACCTTCTTTAAGAAAACGAGTTTTACTAGAATTATCCAAAATTTTTGTTAATTTATTAATTAAAAATTCAGTTTGAGGTAAAATAACATTATTAGTAACAGTCGGTATATCATCATATATGGATAGAATATTTGCGTTTCAATATCAAAATTGGTATTTTTGATATCTATTACAAACAGCCCCCATCTAAACCGGACAAGCAAGTTTCCAAGCATCCGGCTTGCCATAATTTATCCTCTTTTGAGCACTAATTTGGTGTCCACCACTTCATTAGTTGCATTCCATTAGTTGCAATAAATTACTGACTTCTTTCGCCCTATGAAGGTCATTAACCTTCGTCCCGGAAGGGCGATTTTCTTTATCTTTTCCAGATAAAGTTTTGCTCCTTCGACTACTAAAAAGTCGCTTTATCCTTGGGCCTAATGATTTTTATCTCATTATCAGTTAATTTAATAACTTTGCCTTTAGGATTCTCCCAGTTACTCTAAATATCCAACCTTGATTCCTTAGGTGAAATAACCATTTTTCAATGGTGAGATTCCAGGTTTTTTTCGTTGATAAACTATCCAATACCAGAATATAATATTGATAGGCTCTGGACTGCTCGGTTTCAGTAGTTTGCGAGACAGGTTAACTTATTTACATCTTCTTTTTTTCTTAGGCCTTTTAAAGCTTATCCTTAGAATCATTTGGTGGCGGAGTCTTCTTGACTAACTACTTCATCGCACCCCCGCTTTTAAGAACTGCTGTAATTCCTTATTCTTTCGTTTAAGAACCATTCTTAACCTTTCAGTGTTATCGCCACTGGTGATTGGTTAAATCACACGATATTTAGGCCTCTTGGGCGCCCATTCTGGATAATCTATATTTACTTCTATACTCACTATTAAATCTAAAATCTGTTTATTTAAACTTTGGATAGTTTTAGATATTTTTTTTTGTAAACCTGCATGAGCCAATTTAATGAATTGAACATTTTGAGCATGAATATCGGGATAGATTAACTCGGTTTAGAAAGTGCATTGATAATTTAACTTTCATATTCGCAATTAGCCCCCCGCAGAACCGGACAAGCAAGTTTCCAAGCATCCGGCGCCTAATATCTGATTACAGATATTGAAACTCTTTCGCCATGTAAAGGTTATTACCCTTCGCCGTGGTCAGGTTCTTCTAAAATATTCCAATTCTAGAATTAAACTGACGACTACT
The DNA here is from genome assembly GCF_030586915.1 of 'Vigna radiata' phytoplasma. Classification (NCBI taxonomy): domain Bacteria; kingdom Bacillati; phylum Mycoplasmatota; class Mollicutes; order Acholeplasmatales; family Acholeplasmataceae; genus Candidatus Phytoplasma; species 'Vigna radiata' phytoplasma. The sequence goes on along the minus strand of NZ_JAOSIS010000002.1, from coordinate 37,317 downwards.
GTAAGTTTCGCTTTTCCCTTGAGCCTAACAGCTGTTAGTTTTAACCCTTTGATGGTGCTTTTAGGGAGATCAAAGTTACGACATAATTCTACGAGAAGTGTTAGGTGCAGTTTACAATTGTTGCCAATTGGAGCATTCATAAAAAATATTAATAACAATATTTTAATGAAATTAGTGTAGGAAGATAAGTTTTAATAATTTAAAACCTTATTAATAATCTACATAATACGATTTAATTTTATTATGTATACTCCCTAATCCTGGTGTCAATATCTTACCAGAATGTTTAATGATTACCACGCTACTTAACCGCTTAGGGATTTTCACCTTCTCCTTAACTTCTGGTCTGGCGCCGACTTATTGACTAGATATTTCGTCTCATCGCGCTTGCGTGCTTTTGCTGTTATTAATTACTCTTTCGAGACAATTAATCAAGCCCACCTTACAGTGTTTACGTGACCTCTGGAGATTATCGCTCCAGGCTATGCGTTAAATAGCCGAATTATGCGCATCTTTTGCGCCCTAAATCCATAATAGCTTCTGCTTGTAATAAATCGATTTTCTTATTTAAGAAAGCTCTTTTACTAAATTCACCTGGTTCTGCTAATCTAAAAAATGGTAAAGACAAAACTCTTTCTAACAGGAGTTTAGTAATTAAAGTTCCTCCGTGAGCCTGAATTTCAATAATATCTTCACCTGTAAACGATTGAGGAGCTCGAAAAATAGAAATTAACACTTCATCTAAAACTTCGCCTAAATGATTTAAAATAAAACCATGATGAATGGTATGAGTGGATACCTCCAATAAATTAGTTTTTTTAATACCTTTAAAAATACTATTAATACCCTCAATAGCTTTATTTCCGCTTACACGAATTACACTAATACTACCTATACCTAAAGGTGTGGCAATAGCTGCAATAGTTTCTTCTTTTAACATTATTTACTCACTTTAATTTATTTTTTTATTTTGTTTATTTTAATATTTAAACCAAATGGTCAATTATTTTTTATAATATGGGATTTTTGGTTAATTTAATAACTAACCTTTAAGAATATCGAAATTAATTCTTTAGAGGGGAGATATTTTTTATTTTAACAATAAGTTTTCATATTTCATTCGTTAATAAACTATCCGATAAGGCTTATTGTATATCAATATCAATAGCTTCTGGATTGTTCGGTTTCAGTAGTTTAAAAGATAGACGTTTATCAAATTAAATTTTCTTAGCTTCTTAGGACCTTTCAAGTTAATCCTTAGAATATCATTTTTGACTAACTGCTTCATCACAATCCGCTTTTAAACGCTATTTTAATTTCCTTATTCTTTACTTTAAGGAACTGTTATTATCTTTTTGGTTTATTATCATACTAGTTATTGATTAGATAATTTGATATTTAGGTTTCTTTGATGTTCATAATCTTTAATAGAATTTTTAGCTAATTGAATTACTTGATCAATCTCTTGTTGATTATACACATTCATACCGCAAGCACGGAAATGACCACCACCATTGAATTTATTAGCAATATGATTTATTTTAGGACCTATCGAACGTATACTTATTTTCCAATAATTATTAACCTTATTTTCTATTATAAATAACCACACAGGATGATCTTGAATATTGTGAAAAATATTAACTACACTATTTATATCTTCAAATCTTAACTTAAATTTTTCAATAATTTCATTAGTAATTTTGACATAAATTAAACCATCCTCAGCAACAAAATTACTACACACATAACCTTTAAATCTTAATATATTTATGGGTTGAACAGTAATTTTGGTATCAATTTGAAAAGCATCAAAACCATAACTTAACAAATCAGATACTATCTTTAAAGTTTTATGATTAACTCTATCAAAACGAAAATGACCCGTATCTGTGACCATACCAATATAAATAGGTAAAGCTCCTTTTATACTCAATTTCAAATTATTAATTTCTTTAAAAGTATAAATCATTTCCGAACAAGAAGAAAAATTAGGTTCAATCCAAGAATTTTTTTCGTCTCCATAAACATCTCCTATCAAATGATGATCAATACGTATAATTTTTTTAGCTATTTTATATCTAAAATCACTAATTACATTAGTATTTCCGCAATCCACTACAATAGCTAAAGATTTAGCTATAATATCATCATTAATTTCATCCATTATACCTAAAAAAGAAAAAATAGGATTATTTTCGCCTAAAGCATAAACTTGTTTATTAGGAAAACTTTGTTGAATAATATCTTTCAATCCTAATTGAGAACCATAACAATCTCCATCTGGATTTTTATGCCCAAATATAGTAATGATATCAAATTCATTTATATTATGAAGAATTAAATGATTAATAGATATCATATTGGTATTCATTTCTACTACCTTTTGATTCATTTTTTATTATATTCTCCTAAATTATTTAATAAAACCTTTTTATATTAATCATGGACAATCCTTTTATAAGCTTCCATAAATAAAAAATTTATTTTTTCCTTTAAATTGATAGTTCGATTATCAAGGGCTAAAATTTCTGTAAATAAATCATTTAATATCGAACGAAAAAATACTACATTAGAAAAAATAGGTGTAGTAAAATAAGTATTTTTTTTATTATTATCATAAGTATGCTCTTGAGCAAATTTAACAGATTTATATTTATACAAATCGCGTCTTCCATTTTTTTTATCTTGAATTATTTTTGCATTTAATTCATTATTAAGATCACTATGCGAAGGTATACTTAATAATATCTTTTCTAATTTTTGGATTTGGTCATCAACAAAATTCTTTGAAGGATCAGAATCTAATTTTAATGCGTTTAAGGTGTTCAAAACATCTTCTCGAGTAATAATAAAACCTCCTTTTCCTAATAACATATCCACATAAACATCCTTAGACATTAAATATTTTAAAAATAACCAAGAAGCTAACATTTTATCATTATCTTCTGAATAAAATAAATTAACATTAGGACCTTGAATAATATTTTTATAATCATCCGTATAACTCATACAAGGAAAAGGAGTCATCTCTATATTAAAATCTGACATTTGATTATGTAATAAATCAGAACGTCTAGTAGAAGTAATAAACATACCAGTTTTACGTTGCATAAACATTTCTTTATTACTAATACCAATTAATTTGGAACTAGTTAAAAAACCTTTATTATAAAAATTTTCCTTAAAATATTGCATATTTTTTTTTACATTTTCATCTAACAAAAAACTCTTAATTGAATGTTCATCCTTAGGATAAGATATGCCTTTTTGTTCATTGCTAATAATAATTAAATTAGCTAGACTTTCAGATGTAATAGGAATAAAAGTAGGATCTTGTTTAAGCGATACAATTTTAGCACACAAAGTTTCTAAATAAGGCCAAATTAAATAATCTTTATTATTAATTAAAGCTTTAAAATCGAATCTACCATTAGAATCAATAATTTCTTGACAAGAATCTTTAAAATCGGATTTATGTTTTTCATAAAAAACTTTATTTAAATCATCACGATATTGTTTAAACAAATCGCTATCATAAAACATAACTTCTGTCGATTTAACAAATGGTAAACTATAATGATGATCTTGTCCATCATATACGTTAGGTAATTTTAATTTTTTAGCATAACCTGGAAAAAAATTATATTTATTATTAGATTCTGAGGTTTTGCCAAAATCCTCATCATAATCCATGAAAATATCTAAAGGTACCACTTTAAATGATTTAGAATAAAATTCAATATGATCATCATAAGAAAATGCAATATTAGGTTGTTTGTTAACAGGTAAAGAATTAGCCACGCTTTTACAAATTTGTTCCCAATTAACCTTATTAACATCTTTAACCTTAATATTAGGATTATGTTTTTCAAATTCTCGAATAGTCTCTTTAACAATTTCTAATTCTCTAGGATATAAAGTATGCCAAAAAATAATTTCTACAGGTTTTTTAAGATGTTTAAAATAATTAATTTGAGAATTATGATTTTGAAATTTTTTACTAACCAAATTCCTTAAATTATCATATTTTTTAATAAAAAATTCGTTATCTTGAGAAGTTCTTAAGGAATTAGAAATTATAATGAAAACAATAATAGTGCCAAAATAAATAAATATTTTGCTCACATTACCGATATTTAAAATTTTCGATTTCAAATTAACCTTTAATACCACGTCGACTATCTCCAGATATAATATATTTTTTAAATACAATAAATAAAAATAATAAAGGTAAATTAATCAAAACAAAAATTGCCATTTGAAGATTAAGAGTATCCATAAAAGCTTCTGAATCGAAAATTTTTCTTATCATATTCGTTAATAATTTAGCGCCGACCAATTCTGGCCAAGCATAAGCATTCCAAGCAGCTATAGTCCTGAAAACAGAAATTACAATAACAGTAGGTTTCGTAATAGGTAATAAAATTTTACATAAATATTGAAAATTCGTAATACCATCAACTTTAGATGTATAATAAAGTTCTTTAGGTACGCGTTTAAAAGTTTGAATTAACAAAAATAAATGCACTACATTGATTAAATAAGGAAAAGTCATTGCTAAATAAACGCCACCAGGAACAATAGAACCATTACCATTATCCACTAAACCCCAATTAGAAACAGTACGAAAATTTGTCAAAACTAAAGTTTCGCTAGTAATTGACATAGCTAAAAATAATAACATTAAAATAATTCTCTTCAAAGGGAAAACAAAAAAACTTAAAGCAAAAGCTGCTAAAACACAACAAATAGTACCTGCCAAAGTCGATAAAGATACCATAATACAAGTATTAACAAAATATTTCAAAAATTTAAAATCTTTAATAGCGAAAACGTTTTTATAATTAATAAATTGTAAACCTTGTTTAGGCCAACTCAATAAATTATTTTGTATAATATCTTCATTACTTTTCAAAGAAGTGATAACCATAACATAAAAAGGAAATGTTAAAAATAACAAAATAAATATCAAAAATAAATACTTAATAATAATAAAGTAACTAATTTTACTTAACTTATGTTTAATATTACAAACATTTATACTTATATAACGATAAATCTTACTAATATCCATACAATAATTATTACAAATCCACTTTCATCAATTTATTTTCTTTTTTAGAAATGTAAAAACTCATAGTAGTAAAAACAACAGAAATTAATAATAATATCGTAGCAGCTGCTGCTCCTTTAGAATAAGAATTATAATGAGAACTAGATAATTGATTATAAATATAACCTACCAAAGTTTGTACTCGATAATTAGCGTTTCGCCCGAAAACACCTATAACAGATTCATACTCTTTGATAACCATTAAAGTTTCAATGATTAATTGATAAAAAATAATCGGAGCAAGCAATGGTAAAACTATTTTAGTTAAAATACGAAATTTAGAAGCTCCATCGATTTTGGCAGCATCATAATAAGATTTATCAATATCCTGCAAAGATAAAATAAAAACAAATATTTTAAAAGGTAATCTAGCCCATATATTATAAAAAACTAAAACAAAAATTTTATGCGAATAAGGAGCAGCGATGTTAATCCAAGGTTGCGGACGAATACCAAAAAAACCTAAAAAAGAATTAAATAATCCTTCTGGTCTATAAGAAATCAAATTAGTAGTATTATAATAAAAAAAAGAACCAAAAATCATACTCATAATAATGGTATTAGATAATAATGGTAATAAAAAAAATGTTTTAAAAAAATGTTGAACTACATAATTACGAACACTATTTAAAGCTAAAGCAATAATTAAAGATAAAAAAATAGATATCGGAACACAAATAATAACCAAAATCAAAGTATTTCGTAATGCAAAAATAAAATCTATATCTTTAAAAATGGCAATATAATTACTAAAACTAAAAAAATCAGAAATTTTCATACTAAAAGAATCATTAAATTTATCATATTTAGCATTAAAAGAAATAATAATATTTTTAACCAAAGGATAAAAAGTAAAAACAGTTAAAAAAATCAACATAGGAGCTAAATAATACCAATGTCTACGATTTTTATATCCCATAATCTCTAACATTTAAAAAATCCTATTTTCATTAATTTTATCAAAAACAAATAATTTATTTTTTTTAATATCAAAACGAATTTTTTGTTTATTAATTTGATCAGCTTTTAATTGTGTTTGTTGATAAGTAGGTATAATAATTTGAAACGTTTTATGAATGGATTCATTTTTTTTAGCCAATAAAACTAATTCACGACCTAAATTTTCCAAAGCTATACCTTCGATTTCAAAAATTCCATCTTTTTTTAATTCATAACCCTCAGGCCTAATAGCCACATAAACTTCTTTATTATCAAATGATTGAAAACGTTGATCTTGTAAGATCACATTTTCACCTATTTTTAAATTACCACGATTCAATATGCCATGAAAAACAGAAATAAGAGGAACACCTAAAAAAGAAGCTACAAACAAATTAACAGGATTATTATAAATTTCATACGGGGTACCTACTTGTTGAATAGTACCTTTATTCATAACATAAATTTTATCACTCATATACATGGCCTCTTCTTGATCATGAGTTACTAAAACAGCTGTTACATTAGTTTTAATCTGTATTTTTCGTATTTCATCTCTCATTCTAATACGCAAATGAGTATCTAAATTAGATAAAGCTTCGTCTAACAATAAAATACCAGAATACTTAATTAAAGCCCTAGCTATAGCTACACGTTGTTGTTGACCCCCGGATAATTCAAAAGGCATTTTATCTAAATAGTCACTAGTAGATGTTAAAGCAGAAATTTTATCTAATTCTTCTTGAATTTTCTCAGAAGATACTTTTAAGTTTTGTAAAGGGAATGTAATATTTTGACGTGCAGTCATATGAGGATACAAAGAATAATTTTGAAATACCAAACCGACACCTCTTTTTTCTGGAGGAACTTTTGTAACATCAATATTATCAAAAAAAATATTACCTTCAGTAACTGAAATTAAACCTGCTATGATATAAAGAATAGTCGATTTACCACAACCTGAAGGTCCTAAAATACTCACTAATTCTCCTTTTTTTATTTCTAAATTAATATTTTTAACTGCGAAAGTTTTTTTACGATTATGTTTATTAACAAAAACTTTAGAAACATTTGACATTTTAATAAACATATTTTTTATATAACCTCTTTTATTTTGTTTTTTTTAGACTTTTTTGTAAAAAAGAAATATTAAGAAATATTATAATAACTTCTAGGAAAGGCAATAACATCCCTTATATTATCTAAACCCGTTAAATAAAGTAGCATTCGTTCAAACCCTAAGCCAAATCCAGAATGAATGCAACTACCAAAACGACGCAAATCTAAATACCAGTCTAAATCTATTTTATTTATTTGCATTTCTTTCATTTTATCTTGTAAAACTTCAAATCTTTCCTCTCTTTGAGAACCGCCTACTAATTCTCCTACTTTCGGAACTAATAAATCCATAGCCGCAACCGTTTCATTATCAGAATTATTACGCATATAAAAAGCTTTAATATTTTTAGGCCAGTTAGTTACAAAAATAGGTTTTTTAAAAATAACTTCTGTCAAATATTTTTCATGTTCTGTAGATAAATCTTCACCATAAATAGGTTTTTGTTCAAAATCATATGAACTTTTATTAAGGATATTCATAGCTTCTTTATAAGTAATTTGAGGGAACTCTTTAAGATTAACAACATAATTCAATCGACTAATTAAACCGGGTTCAATATTTTTTTCAAAAAAATCTAAATCAAATTTATTTTTTTGTAAACAAAATTTAATAACATATTGCAACATTTGTTGAACTAAAACAATATTATATGATAAATCACAAAATGCCATTTCTGCTTCAATCATCCAAAATTCGGAAATATGACGAGAAGTATTAGATTTTTCTGCTCTAAAAGTAGGAGAAAAAGTATAAACTTTATTTAAAGCTGTTGCAAAGGCTTCAGCTTCTAATTGTCCCGTTACAGCTAAAAAAACAGGTTTTCCAAAAAAATCTTTTTTAAAATCAAGATTTTTTTGATTTGATAAATCTTGAAGATTAAAACTCGTTACTTGAAACAAAGAACCAGCTCCTTCGCCATCATTAGTAGTAATGATAGGGGTATGTATATTAATAAAACCTTTGTGTTGAAAAAAATTATGTATAGCACAGGTTAAAGTATTTCGTAATCTAAAAACGGCTCCGAAAAGTTTTGTTCTCAATCGCAAATGAGGCAATTGTCTTAAAAAAGCTTTAGAATGCGGTTTTGGTTGAATAGGATATTTTATAGAACTAGAGCCCAAAACAACAATACAAGAAGCAACTAATTCAAAATATTTAGAAGAAACATCTTCTAAAGGCATTAAAAATCCTTCTACATAAACAGAAGCTCCAATATTAAGTTCATGTTTAATTTTTTTCAAACAAATAAAATCATTATCTTTGCAAATAATCTGCAAATCTTCAATAAAAGTACCATCATTAATATCAATGAAAAAAATTTTTTTTTGAAAACGGCAATTTTTTATCCAACCATTAATAGAAATTTTTTTTTTAAGTAAAATGAATACTTTTCATAAATATTCTTAATAGTTTTATTTTTAAGCATAAAAAATAACATATCTCTTTCGATAAATTCTTTAATATAATATATTAAAATCAAATTTTTATTTTAATTACAAATTTAAACTAATCATATCATAATAGATTTAAAATAAAAGAATAGTGATCAAATTTATCTTTGTAAATGTAATTTTCACACTAAAAATAGAATTTACAGAAAAAAAATTTTCAGTATTCCAACTCTTAATATCCTAACTATCATTAGTTTAAACAAATTATTACTAATTTATTTTATCATGTTATCATATCTTTTTATCTTTTAATTTTAAGTATAAAAAGATCTAAATTTTTTTAATTTTCAACTAATAACAGTTTGTATATAAAAATTTATTAGATTTGTGTTTTTTGATATATTAAAAAAATAATTATTAATAATTAAAAATGCAATTATAAAAATAATAATATTAATTACAAATTTCATTTTAAAAAACAAAATGTAAATAAGCTTATAATTCGTGCAACTTACAAATTATTTTAAAATAATATATATGGTTTTGAAACTATTTTTATTTTTATATAAAATATTTTTTTAATCAAATTTGCGGTTTAGGTTAATTATTATCTCCAAATCATGTAATCCCAAATTTTTTTGTATTTAAATCATTTTTATAGATCTCATTAATAATAAAATATAAATCTCACATTTTAAATAATTAATATATTAAAAATAGTAGAATAATTATAAAAAACAAATTCTTTTATTACTAATAAAAAAATAAAAGAATTTATCCTCAATTAATGTAATAATTTCTAAAAATTTATAAACTTATTTAAATGATTATATTAATAAAAATAAAAAAATTTTAATCATTTTATCTAATATAAAAATGAATTCATTATAAAATAAAAGCCAATTTTTAAAAAAAATTAAATCGGAATATATGGCAATTATTGAAAATATAGTCAACGCTTTATATATTATATTACAACAACATATATAGCATATATGTTTTTAAATTAGAGAATTTTTTAATTAGTTAAAATTTTCACCTTCTCTCTGAATTATAATCGAATTATAATTTTTCAACTCAAATTTTTTTATAATAAAATTGCATTTTTTATTATAAAATAAATAATCTAAAATAAATATTACTTAATTTCATTAAAAAAATAAAAATTAAATAATTTAATAGTCTTTAGATTTAATATCAAAAGATATTAATATTTTGAAAAATAATTAAAAAACTAAAAATAACTTTCAAATCATTACTACAACCTATAGCAATTTCATATTAGAATTATATTTAATTCTTATTACAAATGTCAAGAAAAAATATAAATATAATTTTAAATTTAAAAAATAAAATTATATACATTTATTTCAATTTTAAAATATCTGATAAGAAATTAATCAATTTATTTTTTTAATTAAAATAAAAGGATAAATGGAAAATTTTAAATAAGTATAAAAGAAAAATCAACTTCTAATATCATCCTTATAAAATATGTTATAATTAAAAAGTTGATATTATTTTATTTATAAAATATTATCATCTTGAACAATCTACATAAAAAATAAAATTTTATAAATTAAAAAAATGCACATTTCTATATCATATTAGTTAAATAGAAAAATTAAAATTATAAATAAAAATTATATTTTTAAAACAAATAATTTATTTCAATTATCAAAAATAACTTAAAAATTTAAAATTAAAAACTATAAAAATAAAAAATGCATTTTTTTAATTAATTTAATGAATAAAAATATAAAAAGTTATAAAAATTTTAAAAATAGACTTTTTAATTAAAAAATGATGCTAATTTTTTAAAAAAATTAAAAATTTCAATATAAGGATTTTATATGATTACATTAGCCATAGATGCTATGGGTGGAGATTTCGCTCCTAACATAGTAATTCAAGGAACAATAAAAGCTTTAATTTCAAATAAAGATTTGAATATTAATTTATATGGTGATCAAAAAAAAATAGAAGATTATTTAAAAGAAACAACTACAAACAATATTTTAAATGTTATTAAAACAAGATTAAAAATTATAAATACACCTCTATATTTGTCCATGAATGCTCAAAATATCAGAGAAGCTATAAGAGATAATACTCCTTATTCTATGTTTGTAGCTCTTAGAGATGTTAATCAACTATCATCAATAGATGGTTTTATAACGGCTGGACCAACACAAGCATTAGTTTTAGCTAGTTATCTTATTATAGGCACTTTACCTGGAATAAAAAGAATATCATTAGCACTTATGTTTAAATCTATTGATAATCGCACTCGAATTTTAACAGATGCAGGCGCTAATGCGGAAATAAAAGAAGAAAATATTCTAGATTTTGCTATATGCGCTAATTATTTGGCTCAAATATTATTAAATATACCCGAACCTAAAATTAAACTTTTAAATATAGGTATAGAACCAAACAAAGGTCGAAAAATGGATGTTAATATTTTTAAATTATTAAGTAATAATCCAAAAATTAATTTCCAAGGGAACGAAGAACCAAATAATTTTTTTAATACAGAAGCTGATATTTTACTAAGTGACGGTTTTACAGCTAATATGATATTAAAAACATACAAGGGCACTGCAGAAATGTATAAAAATAATTTAAAAAAAATGCTAACTAATAATTTTTATACAAAAATAATTAGTAAAATATTTTTGTATAAAACTATAAAAAACCATTTTAAAAAATTTAATACAGATAAAACAGGAGGAGCTATATTACTAGGATTAACAAGAATTATTATTAAAGCACCTGGTAATTCTACAAGCTATTCTTTCTATCACACTATTAATCAAACAATTGATTTAATCAAAAAAAATTTTTTAAAAAAAATAATTGAAAATTTTCAATAAATACAAGGATTATCATGTATCTTCAAAGTTTATTTAAAAGATTAAATATAAAGCCTAAAAATATTAATTTATATATTAACGCTTTAACACATAGTTCATATGCTAATGAACATAATTTAAAACATCACAATAATGAAAGATTAGAATTTCTCGGGGACTCTATTATTAATTTTCTCATGGCTAATTATCTTTATAGAAAAAACCAAGATAATGAAGGTATAATGACTAAAAAAAGAGCTCAAGCTGTTTGTGTAGCATCTCTTTTAATTTATTCAGCCGAAATAAATCTAAAACAATATATTTTATTAGGAAAAGGTGAACGTAAAAGAGGTATATATAACTATTCTATTATTGCTGATGCTTTTGAAGCTTTATTCGCAGCTATATATTTAGATTTAGGTTATTTGCAAGTAAAAAAAACTTTTCATTATATAGTAGTTCCTTGTTTATCTAAAATTATAGGAATTATTGACTTTAAAACGCAACTACAAGAATTAGTGCAAACACGTCATCAACACATTAAATATAAAATTGTTGCTGAAACAGGATTAGCACATGAAAAAGAGTTTATTGCTGAAGTATATTTATCCGAACAATTATTAGGTAAAGGCGAAGGTAAAACAAAAAAATCCGCCGAGCAACAAGCAGCTAAAATAGCTTTAGAAAAATTATCGCAAGAAAGTAAACTAAAATAATGTTAAAAGAAATATATGAAGAAGGATATTTAGATATAGAAAAAATTTTAATTCATAAATATCTAAAACTTAATTTATCAATTAAAGAAGTAAAAATGCTATTATTACTATTTAAACAATATCAACAACCTATTCTATCAACAGAAAAAATAACAAAAAACACTAATTTATCCTTAACAGAAATAAATAATATTTTAGGTAATTTAATAAAAAAAAACTTTTTGTATTTATATCAAAAAGAAATTAATAATCAAGTTCAAGAAATGTTTAACTTAGGCGAAACTTTTAATCAAATCGAAAAATTATATAAACAACCAAAATTAAATAATTTAAAACACAAAAATATTTCAGATATTAGTCATACTATATCTAATATTGAAAAAATTAAAGGAGATGTTTTAAATAGCCAAGAATTAGAAATCATTAAAAAATGGTATCTTGAATTTAATTATCCACAAGAAAAAATTATACAAGCCATTAAACAAGCTAATGCTAACAAAAAAAAATCTATTTTTTACATCAATAATTTGCTAAATTATCAAAATCAGCAAAATATATCGCAAGATAAAAATATAGAAAAAAATCTACATAAAATTTTTGATAAAATAAAATAAAATAATTTATTATTTTACAATAATTTATTATTTTACCTTATCTAATACTAAAAATATGTTATAATTGAAGGCGATATTGAATCTTTTTATAAAACAAAAGATTTAATAAAATTATATAATAAATAGAGGAGAAGAAAAAGTTTCTTTATGAATCACAAAGAAAATTTTTTACAAACTAAAAACGGCAAAATTACAGTTGGTGTTTTAGCATCTGCAGGTATAGCTTTAGTTGTTTATTTAATAACAGCGAAATTATTGCATTGGGCACCTTTTACAATAAAAACATTAACAACTAAAGATATTGATAATTTAAAAGTCGAAATTAAAGATTTCACAGGTTTAAACACAAAAGATAAACTTAGTTCAGATGATGCTAAACAAGAATCGCAAAAAGCATTTGACGCTATAAACAAAATAGTAGATGCATTTGCAGAAAATAACAAAGCAGACATTAAAGATAAAAAAATTTCTGATTCAACAATAGCCGCAGCAAACAATTTAAAAACAAAAGCTGATAATGCATTAAAATTTGTTAATGAGAACGCTAGTGTTACTAATTGGACAGATGACAGAGTACAAGATTTTGTTAATAATAAAGTGGTAAAAACCAAAGAAATTAATGATTTATTAAGTCAAGCTAAAACAGACTTAAAATTACAATCATAAAATCCATTTAAAATTTTAATAAAAAATAAAAAAGTGTTCGTTTATGAACACTTTTTTTTATTCTTTTGATGATAAATTGCCGCAGTTAAAATAAAATCTTTAAACAAAGGATGCGGGTTAAATAGACGAGATAAAAAATTCTAGATGAAATTGAACTCCTATAAACCAAATATGATCAACCAATTCTATTATTTCTACAATTGATTCTTGCAAATTTAAACCAGAAAAATATCATAAAATCCATTTAAAATTTTAATAAAAAATAAAAAAGTGTTCGTTTATGAACACTTTTTTTTATTCTTTTGATGATAAATTGCCGCAGTTAAAATAAAATCTTTAAACAAAGGATGCGGGTTA
>NZ_JAOSIS010000002.1:0-23446 GCF_030586915.1 'Vigna radiata' phytoplasma | reverse complement strand
TTAAATGGGCGAGATAAAAATTCTGGATGAAATTGAACTCCTATAAACCAAATATGATCAACCAATTCTATTATTTCTACAATTGATTCTTGCAAATTTAAACCAGAAATTATAAAATTTTTATCTCGCGTAAACATGGCAATATATTCAGAGTTCATTTCATAACGTTGACGATATCTTTCAGAAATTACGGATTTTTGATAAATCGCATAACTTTTGCTCGACGTTATAATTTTAGTCTTTTTTAAACCTAATCTTAAAGTCCCCCCCATATCAGTATCAGTAATTTTGCACTTAATTACCGGATAAGGAGTGTTTTCATCTATCTCCATCGAATTTGCCCCAAATAAATTTAAAACATTATTAGCGTATTCCACCACAGCTAATTGCATACCTAAACAAATTCCAAAAAAAGGAATATTTTTACAACGAGCATAGCGAATAGCTTGTAATTTACCCTCAATAGCTCGACCACCAAAGCCACCAGGAACCAAAATACCATCACAATCACATAAAAAGTTGTGTACATTATCACTATTAATATCTTCAGAATAAATAAATTGAATGTCAATGCCTACTTTATTAAAATAAGCTGCATGTTTAAGAGCTTCTACTACAGATAAATAAGCATCGTGAAATGCAGTATATTTACCGACTATACCAATCTTAACAACTTTTTTTAAAATTTTCATTTGTTGAATCATTTGTTGCCATTCTGATAAATTGGCTACTGGTAAATATTCTAAATTAAAAAATTTCAAAATGAAATTATCAATTTGTTGAGCATACAAATTAAGAACAATAGTTTCCACGATCGAAACATTAACATTAGAAAAAATAGCCTCCTTTTTAACATCACATAAAATCGAAATTTTTTCTTTTATTTCGGCCGAAATATCGCTTTCACTTCTTAAAATTAAAATTTGAGGTTGAATACCTAAAGATCTCAACTCCTTCACACTATGTTGTGTGGGTTTAGTTTTAGGTTCTCCTGAAAATTTTAAAAAAGGTATTAAAGTATTATGTATATATAAAACATTTTCAAAACCCAAATCTTGTCGCACTTGACGAATTGCTTCTATAAAAGGTAATGACTCTATATCGCCGATAGTCCCGCCTATTTCCACAATTAAAATATCATATTCCCCAGAATAAACATTTTTTAATATGCGAGATTTAATTTCATCTGTAATATGAGGAATAACTTGAATCGTTTTTCCTAAATAATTTCCTTGACGTTCTTGTTGAATAACGTATTGATAAATTTGACCTGTCGTAATACTAGAATCTTTAGTAAGATTAATATCTAAATATCTTTCATAATGACCCAAATCTAAATCAGTTTCAGCTCCATCATTGGTCACAAAAACTTCGCCATGTTGTTGCGGACTCATAGTTCCTGAATCTACATTAATATATGGATCAAGTTTTTGCATAAAAATTTTTAAATTTCGTTGTTTTAATAAATATCCCAGAGAAGATGCTAACAAACCTTTTCCTAATCCAGAAACTACTCCACCTGTAATAAAAATAATTTTAGTTTTTTTTTTCATTGATAAAACAATTATCCATTCATTATATTTTTTTTAATTCCAATCATCTTTGCGATTAATTTATTATTTCAATTTAAAACCTATAGTTTCACCTATATTAACTTTAGTTTCTATTCCGATTAGAGAATTATTTAAAATTAACTGATTAAACTTAATTTTATTAGGTTCAATTACTAACACAATAACAGAACCTCCAAACGAAAAAAAACCTTTTTCCTGCCCTTTTTTAAAACTAATAATTGAATGATTATTAATTTTTCCTACTAATAAAGCTCCAACTTCTATCTGTATGATTTCCCCAAAATTTAAAGTTTTTAAAATAGTATATTCGCGACTATTTTCAGAAAAAACATTAAAATATTTAAAAGCAATAGGATTAACAGTATGTAATCGACCTTGAATTTTAACATTATTTTTAGATTGAACACCTTCATCCGCAAAAATATATCGATGATAATCAAAAACTTGTAATCTTAACATTACTAAAAAACCATTCAGATATTTTGAAGCTAAATAATCATTTTTTAAAAGATCGCGCAAATGATAAGGAGTGTTCTTAATATTAAAGATACTATTTGCATTAATATTAAAAATACACATTTGACCTTCCCCGGGACTAATAAAAGCAGAAACAGAATTATCAAAATTAATCTTCTTGTAAGTTCGCACAAAAAAATCATTATAAGATTTAAATGAACTCGGGTGAAATAAACTAGTATCAATATGATTTTTAACAATAATTTTTTTAACATGAAAACGTGAAAAAATAGATTTTAAATAAAAACTAATTATTTTACTAAAAATACGAGAAATAAAGATTCTCAATAAAAAACGTTTCCACCATTTTTTTTGTATATCCTGATATAAAGA
This sequence comes from 'Vigna radiata' phytoplasma, assembly GCF_030586915.1. Classification (NCBI taxonomy): domain Bacteria; kingdom Bacillati; phylum Mycoplasmatota; class Mollicutes; order Acholeplasmatales; family Acholeplasmataceae; genus Candidatus Phytoplasma; species 'Vigna radiata' phytoplasma. The sequence goes on along the minus strand of NZ_JAOSIS010000002.1, from coordinate 21,023 downwards.
TTTTTGTAACCAGCTACTTGTTACATTATTATGCAAATTGTTTGATTTAAAATGTTTATTCACAATTTACTCATATGAAAAAAAATATTTTTGTTTATTAATAAAAAAATAAACATAATAATAAATAATAAACATAAAATCAATAATACTCCTAAAATGTCAGGTTTATTAAATTCCAGTTTATCATTAATAAATAAAAAAGATAATAACACCAAACAAAATACATATATACCAAAAAAAATTTTATTCCAATTTAATATTTGCAAAGGATTAAAATAAAATAATAAAACTAATAAAGGGAAAATAATAGATGCAATAGTTACAGGAACACCAATAAATTTGTTAATATTTGCTTTTTTTTTAGAACTTTCGCTTAAAACATTAAAATAAGCTAAACGAATTAAAGATGCTAAAAGATATAAAAAACTAATTAATATAAATAAAACATCATAATAATTTTTAAAATCTAAATCTTTATAAAAAATTTTTTTATAAAAAGATATACCTATAAAAATTGGTAATATACCAAAACTAATTAAATCAGATAAAGAATCTATTTGAATACCATATCTTTTTTCCTTAAGAGAACGAACTTTTTTACAACGACTAACAATTCCATCTAAAACATCTAAAATGCCAGATAATAATAACAAAACACAAGCCAAAATAATTTTGTTTTGAACAGCGCATATAATACCCATAAATCCACTTAACAAATTTAAATAAGTTAAATAAACAGTATAATTATACATTCCTAAAAACATAATTTATTACTACAACCTTCACATTATATAGAATTTAAAAAAGTATTTAATAAAATAATTTAATTAATATAATCTTTTCTAATAAAATAAAAAAATTAATAATTTTTGATATAACTATACTAATTTCACCGATAGCATTTAATTATGGATAAATTATTTGCGTTTTGATATCATAATTTGACTTTCTGATATATAACCATTTATCATTTTCCTTTTAAATAATCGTTATTATTTTTTTCAGTATTTATCAGCATTAATGATTGATAATTGATAAAATAACAAGATATTTATTCCTCATTTGGCGCCCAATCATATTCGTTAATATCTTCATTTTTATCTTCTTCTGCATTAACAGAATCACTTTCCTCTCTTAAAACCGCTTCATCATCTCCCAAAACAACATCATCTATATCTTCTAAAATTTCTCGATCAGCTGTCTCATCTGTATGACTAAAATCCGAATCATTTTCTAACCTAAAATCATCATCTAAATTATTAGAATATTTTAAATCTAATAATTCATTGTCAATATCAGATTTTTCTTCATCCGCATAATATTCTTTATCCCATAAATCTAAATTATCAGTTTTAATACCCCACAAATCTTCGCCATGAAATACAAATAATCCGCTAATTACAATATCTAAATAAAGTTGTAAAAAACAATCTTGTCGTAAATTTTCTATTTTTTTTATATCCAAAACCTGTTCTATTAATTGATAAACAGGCATAGGTTTTGGGTTTTTTTGCAAAATATCCAAAGCGATTTCTAACATAGAATATTCTTTAAAAGCATTTTGATTATTACTTTGATTTATCATAATATTTTAAATAACCTTCTTATTTTATTCATTTTTTAACAATCAGAACTATTAATTTATATATTCCAAATAATCACTTAAAGTTAATAATATTTATAATTTCAGTTAAAAATAAATTTGAAAGATTAAAAATATAATTAATTAAAGACATATAATTTAAAAATTATTAAAACTCTAAATATTCCGAAGCTCTCGTAATAACATCGCGAGAAGCTTTATCTACTTGTTGCAAAACATTATTAAAAGATAATAAAATACTTTCTTGTAATAGGTCTAAATTTTTAAGAATTTGAGAATTTTGAATACGTACATCAATTACTTGTTTGGTCCCTTGCATAACAATCATAACGTCACCGACACAAGCAGTAAACTCTCTAGATTCTAATTTTTTTTGTTCATATTTAATAGATTCTTGAATTCTTTTTAATTTTTCGAACATATTACATTCCGTTCCTTATTCTAAATTATTATTTTAATCTGTCAATCAATATTATATTATAACTATAATAAGAATGAATATTTAGAAAATTTTATAATTTAATTATTTTAATCTAACTTTATCGGCACCAAAATATTTAATAGCTAACTGAAAAAATTGATTTTCTTCTGAAAAATCATTAGAATTATTCAAGCATAAAACTTCGAAATTATTAGAGTTATCCATCGTTGGTTTAACTAAAAAATTATTTTTAGAAGCGAATGTAGCATATTTTAAATAAAAATTAATATCTAATTTAGACAATTCTAAATCACACATATGACGAGTTTTTTGATATCTTTCATAAATAGGTAATAATTTTTGTTCCCAATCTTGATGCAAAATTACAAAATACTCTTTCATTAATTTATTTTTTTTATTTAAAATAATTTTTATTTTATTTTTGATATGCGGCTTAAGTAACTGTTGATATTCTTCTACACTTGAACAAGAAATTAACCATTCTTTATTAATATTAATTAAACATAGTTTACTTTTATATAAACAAATTGCAGCCATTTCCAAATTTTTATCCGAAATTTTCATTAATCGGCACCAATTTTTTTTAATTTTTTGAGTTATTTGATTATCAGGTGTTATTAAAATTTGTTTTAATCCATATAAAAAACTATCTAATGTCTTACTAATCATTGAACAAGAAGAACTGGACTTCATACAAGCACATTCAAAAACATCAGAAGTAGGTAGACTAATATTATTTACGCAAGAAGTAGCTAAAATCTTTTTTGTTGATAATAATTCCATAGTATTTGGAAATCTTTTTGCAGTAATATTTTCATTATAAATAATTTCCTGATCTTCTAAAGCATTATTTCCTTTATACAAACTTAAAAATTGTTTTAATTGGATGCATTTAATAATAAAATATTTTTTTTTATGAATAGTATTTTTAATAGTATTTTTCCAATTAAATAAAAAAATAAAAAATTTATCTTTTTCATTAATGCTTAAATTCTTAAATATTATTTGAAAATTATTATCAGTATCTTTCCATTCTTGAATAAACAAAGTTAAAAAAAACCCTATTAAATCTTCCATAAATAAAAAAATATCTACATGTGGTTGTAAAAGATTGTCTAAAAAATCAATCATCGTAACAACATTACCATATAATATGTAATCGATTAATTTCTTCATTTGAAATTTAGAAACTAATCCTAAAATTTTAGAGACTTCTTCGACACTAATATGACTATTATAATAGTAAGTACTAACTTGTTCTAATCTATTCAAAGCATCTCTCATACTACCTTTTGAAGAAATAGCAATTTGATATAAAGCATCTATATCAATATCAATATGTTCTTGAATAGATATAACTTCCAATTGTTTCCTAATTGCTTCAACTGTAATATGTTTTAATCCGAAATGTTGAGCACGAGAAATAATAGTTTTAGGAATTTTATCAAATTCACTAGTAATTAAAATAAAAATAATTTTAACAGGAGGATCTTCTAATAGCTTTAGCAAAGCGTTGAAAGCATTATAAGATAATACATGTACTTCATCAATGATATAAATTTTATATTTTCCCAAAATTGGTTTATATTTTGAAGTATCTTGTAATTCTCGAATTTCATCTACACCATTATAAGAAGCACCATCTATTTCGATCAAATCTAAATTATTTTTTTGATTAATACTCATACAAGATTTACATAAATTACAACAATCTAAACCAGAATTATCTAAACAATTAATAGTTTTAGCCAAATTTTTAGCTAAAGTTGTTTTTCCTACACCTTTATCGCCACTAAACAAATAACAATGATTTATCCTACAATATTTAATAGCATTTTTTAAAGTTTGAACAATAATATCTTGACCAATAATATTTTGAAAATTTTGAGGTCTATATTTACGATATAAAGATAAATAAGTCATAACTTAATAACACCTTTTTGAATATATAATTATTTTTTTAAATTTTACTTAATTATTGAATTAAATAACCATGAATATTTATAAATTTAATATCAAATAATAGCAATATTAGTTAATATAATTAAAAAATTAATTAATAAATATCTATAATAAGCAAGATTATTTTCTAATTATTAAAAAATTAGAAAAAGTAATATTATTGACTATGATTCTCTGATTAACAGATTTAATAGAATAAAAATTAATTAATTTTAAAGAATATAATCGAATTAAAATTAACCTAGATAAATCTTGAGGCTTTTCTAAACTAATATTCGAAGCTAAATAACAATTTTTATTAAATTTTAAATTTTGAACAAATTTAAGAATATTTTTTTTCGTATAAAAATGATCTTTATTTAACAAAGATTTTTTTTTACTTTCTAAAAAATTTTTCGTTTTTTCTGAAATTAAATTTAATTTATTAATAACCAAACTTTGTTTATGACGACGAGGTTTATAAAAAGAAAATTGATCTAAATTATGAATATAACTAAAATTAAATAAATAATCATATTCGAAAACATAATCATTGATTAATTTAATACCACCAATTAATGTATGTATTAAATGATCTTTTTTATTATCAAAAAATAAAATTCTTTGACAAATGATTTGTAAATATTGTTCGTTTTTGATATCAATAATCTCTATTAATCTATCAGCAATTTTTAAATTTAATTTCATTTGTTCAATTTGTTCTTTTATTAATGTAATATTTTCTTCTAAACTTTTTCGATTAATAACGCATAATTGTTCACTTAAAGTTTTTATATATATATGATAATCTTCTAATTTGTTTAAAAATAAATTAATATATCTGCGATATTTGAAAAAATTATCTGATGTTTTTAACCAATAATAAGAAGAATCGAAAAAATTTTTTTTATAATTTATTAATAATTGAGACAATAAATATTGTGTATTAATATAATTTTTAGAATTTAACAAATGATAATAAAAACGATAAATATTAGATTTTAAAATTTTTAATTTCCATAGAATATTTTGTGTTTTAATCAAAGCTTCATAAAAATTAGCATAATTTTTTTCAATCAACAAAGATTTTAATAAAGCATAAATACTATAGATATTACCGATTGACTCTGGTTTAACTTGATTAATAGTTTTTTTAAAAAAATGAATCATTTCTAAACTATAATCAAAAAAACTTAAACAATCGGTATTATAACCAATTTTTTCTTCACCAATCCATCCATATTTTTTCAATAAATAAATAATTTTAGAAGCTTTCTGTTTCGCATTAATTATAGCTTGAGAATCCATATCTTCATCCAAAAAAATATTATTTTTATCGCTAAAATAATTTTCTAATACAGAAATAGCTAAATTTTTTTCAATATATCCATCAAATTCGTTATTAGCTAAATCAGCCAAAATAAAAAGACAATCTAAATAAATTTCTTTATGAGAAGAAGATAATAAATTAAAAAAATTTAATGGCAAAATATCAAACAATTTTTGAGACATCTTTTATAATCCAAAAACCTTTCTAATTTATTTATTGCATTTTATTAATTAAAATAAAATATTAATTTAAAATTTTTATTATCAATTATTAAAATTTGTTAAAATACATTGTCTTAAATGATATAAAATATAAAAAAATATTAAAAAAATTAAAATTTAAATAAAGGATTAATAAAATGAAAATTAAAACTATTAGATCTTTTGATCCTAATTACCAAATTTCTAAAGAAATTTGGAAAAAAATTTTTAACGAAATTCGCTTTACACCTTCCTCTTTTGATTTGCAACCATGGCATTTTTTTATTATTAGTACAAGCGAAAATAAAAAAAAATTACAAAAATATATGATAGGTAATCTTCAACAAACTCAAAATAGTTCTGCTATCGTATTATTGTGCGGGAATATACAAAAAGTCGAAAAATCCCAATATATTTATGAAAATAAATTAAAAAATAAAATTATTTCATCAGAGCAAAAAGAAATTATTTTAAAACAAATTAAAAAACATTATCATAATATGAATAAGCAAAAATTAAAAAATGAAATTTTTTTTGAATGCGGTTTAATCGCATGTAACCTCGTTATGACTTTACAAAACTCTAGTTATAATACCTGTTTTATGGGAGGTTGCCATTTTAATAAATTAAACGAATTATTCAATATAGACAAAAAATATATACCTATTATTTTAATAGCTGTAGGTCGAAAAAATCATAATGATAAAATAACTCCAAATATTAATAACTCATCACCATTTAAACTAGATATAAATGATTTTGTTAATTTTTTATAATTGTTTAAAAATTAATATATTTATCATTACAAAATATATTAATTAAAAAATAAATCATTTTATTAAATTTTTAATGAATTATCCAAAGCATTCAAAAATACAAAATATATAAATAAATTTTCTATTTTTTAAAAAAATTATTTTAAAAATTATAAACAATAAATTTATTTAATAAAATTTATAAAAATCAAAAAATTAATTATTTAAAAATATTTCAATTCTTTAACATTATTCAAAAAATAAACAAAATCATTTATTAAAAAATAATATAAAACAATTCGTTATATATTTTAAATACCAAAACATTTTAAAATAATTAAATAATTTTTAAATCAAAAAAATCATTAAATTAATTTTTTAAATAAAAATATTTTACTTATTTAAGGAATATCTACAAAAAATAATTATATAAAACAAGCATAAAAAATTTAAAATTTATTAGAAAGCACAAAAATATAAACAAATTGGTGGAGATGAGGGGATTCGAACCCCTGTACAAAATTAATTAGTTTTATTTGTTGTACATAATTATTTTGTTTTATATTCTAAAAACAAACAAAAAAATATTTAATAAATTTAAAATTTAAAAATACAAATCAAACATCCAAGTAAATCAATAATTTACCTAGATATTATCAAAATTAATTAATAAAAAACAAAATAAAATTATATAAATATAATTATATTTAAGCTGTTGCGTGAACCAAACCAGATTCTGTTAAATCATTAACAAAAAAACCGGATTTATAGTCATGTTGACTATTTTTATTTTCTTTATTGCCGTTTATTAAAAACCTCGAACGTTTTTACTTGCGTAACCAAGTTATGACAAATAAAACCTTTTAATTTTGGCGAAACCAATAAACATCCCCGTCTATATTTTAATTTAAAAAAAAATATAATCAATAAATAAATATTGATTATTTTTTTAATTTATATATTAATTAAAATCAAAATATCAAGATTTAGGTAATAAAGAAGTTAAAAAATCATTATTCAAATTATGTAAAAAAGTAACAGATGAATTAATAAATTTTAACCAATAATGTAATAATTTATCATATTTTGTAATAACAAAATCTGTTTGCTTCAAAATTGTATTTTTAAGTTCATCATTTTTTTTATAAACATCAACTATTCTTGAAGCAAAATCAATTTTATTTTGGTAAATAGATTCATTTTCTAAAGCTTTTTTATATAAAAGAGTACCACATAAAGCTACAAAAATATTAAAAGCTATAAAAAAAAGCATATTAAATAATTTGAAAAACATAATATAAAACCCCTCTAACAAGTCGTTTCCGATAAAATTATAAGAAAATAAAATATGATTTTAACTATTTTATTCAAACCAAAGAAGAACTAATTTAAAAAAGTTTTTTATAAAATTAAATATCATAAGAAAATTTAAATTATTTTAAACATCTTAAAGTCGCTAATTGAAATAAACTAAAAGGTTTATTATAATGAGGATTAAAATAAGAATCAATAGAAAATAAATTATCTACAGTCATTTGTTTTTGAATACATAAACTCAAAGTATTAATCTGTTCTAACAAATTAGATTTAGATAAAATCTGGCCACCTAAAATTTTTTTAGTATTTTTTTCAAATACAATTTTAAAAATAACTCCATTATAATCTGGCATAAATTCAGGTTTATCGGCATCTTTAATAACTTCAACATCATAATTCAATTTTAATTGTGAAGCTACATATTCCGTAATTCCCGTAGAAGCAATATTAAGTTCATATATTTTAATAGCACTAGTGCCTTGAACTCCAGAAAACGCTATTCTATTATGTTTAATATTTAAACCTACAATAGTTCCTGTTTTAACAGCATTTGTAGCCAAAGGAATATATTTATAATCCATTAAAGGATTATATAATACATTAATGCAATCACCGCAAGCGTAAACATCAGGATGGGAGGTTTGTAAAAAATCATTTACAATAAAAGCGCCGTTAGGTGATGTTTTTAAATAACCATTAGCAATACTTGAATTAGGAAGAAAACTAATACATAAAATAACCATTTCTGTAGCAAAAATATCTTTATTAGTTTTAACATGAGTAACTAATCCATCTTTAGTAATAAATTGAGAAACTTTTTGTCCTAAAGCTAAATCAACATGGTGATTTGCAAATTGTTGTTGAGCAGGTTTAGTAAATTCAACATCTAAATATTTAGACATAATCCTATCTTCGGCATCAATTAAAACAACTTTTTTGTTTTGCAAAGAAAAAGCTTCAGCTAACTCAACACCAATATAACCAGCACCTACAATGGTAATATTATTAACATTTTTAGCATATTTAATAATTTCATTCGCATGATCAAAATTTTTGCATAAAAATAAGTTTTTAGAATCAATTCCTTCCAATTTCGGAATTACCGGCCAAGAACCTGTAGATAAAATTAATTTGTCAAAATAATCGAAAAATTCTTCATTAGTTTGTAAATTTTTAACCAAAATTTTTTTTTGATCAAAATCAATCCGCAATACTTCATGTTCTAACCGCATATTTATCCCTAATGTAGACAATTCCTGAGCATTAGAATAAAATAAACCTTTTTTATCTTGAACAACTCCACCAATATATAAAGCTATACCACAGGATAAAAACGAAACATTATTATTTCTTTCATAAACGGTAATATCAATATTATCATATGGATAAGTTTTTCGAATAGTCTTAACAGCTGCAGTGCCTGAATGAGTACAACCAACCACTATAACTTTCATCTTTTTATTCATAAGATCACCTTTTTATCTATTAAAATTCTGTTTATAATTTGCCGTTAATTTAATTTTTATAAGTAATCAATTATAAAAGATATACAATTAAATTATAACATATATAAAACAATTAATTGATAGTTTAAAAATTACAAAATATCATTCTAGAGGTAATTGTTGAATTAAATTTAAATCATGAAATTTTTTTAAAATAGTTTTATTTAATTTAACTCGTTTTTCAAAATCTTGTTGTGTAAATAATTTTTCACCACGTGCTTTAACAATATTATTAGCCCCTACTTGGCCTAAACCATCAATAGTAATAAAAGGCATAATTAAAGAATTAGATGATACTTCCATAACAAAAAGATTAGCTTCGGATTTATTTAAATCAATAGGTAAAAAATTATAACCTCTATCTTTCATTTCTTTAGCAATCTTTAAAGTATGAAGTTTTTCTTTTTGAACAGATGTCATTTCTTTTTCATTAGATTTTTTTAATATTTGTGCTATTTTATCAGTTGTTAACATCATATTTTCATAATCAAATTGAGAAACTCTAGTAGAAAAATAACCTTTATAAAAAAGTAAAGGAGCATGAACTTTAAACCAAGCTATTCGTAAAGCCATTAAAACATAAGCAGCAGCATGTGGTTTCGGAAAAAGATACTGAATTTTTTGTAAAGATTCAATATACCAATCATTTACATTATGCTCGCGCATTATTTTAGATAAAGCTGACCATTTTTGTCTATCATTATTTTGTTTTCCTTTGCGAACCAATTCCATAATCTCAAAAGAAATCAATTTTTTCAACCCTTTAGAAATTAAATAATTTAAAATATCATCGCGACAAGTAATCAAATCAAAAATACTTTTATTATCTTCCAACTGATCTTGAGCATTACCTGACCAAACACCAGTACCATGAGATAAACCTGATACTTTTACTAAAGTAGAAAAATTAAATTTTTTTTCTTTTAGATAAATTTCCTTTAACATATTACGAACAAAAGGTGTACCAAATTCAGGAATTGCTTGAGAAGTTTTGCATTCTTCTTTATTAGCAAAAATTTCATCTTCTTTATTAGCAAAAATTTCATAAACAAGATTATCATCAACAGGAATATCTTGAAATCTACTAAAAGGAAATTCAGAAGGATTTTTAAGAACATCATCCATCAAAAACTTAATCAAAGTAGGATCATCATGTCCCAAAATATCTAACTTAAATAAATTTTTTTCTAAAGCGTGATAATCAAAATGAGTGGTTTTCCATTCCGAAGAAACATCATTAGCCGGAAACTGTATAGGAGTAACATCATATATAGATAATCCACTAGGAATAATAACAATTCCGCCAGGATGTTGACCTGTAGAACGTTTAACTCCTTCGATCATAATCACTCTACGATCTCTTTCATTATCGCGAATTATAATTTGTTTTTCTTCCATAAAAGATTTAATATAACCATAAGCATTTTGTTTAGCAACTGTTTGAATAGTTCCAGCCCGAAAAACACAATTTTCTCCCAACAACTCTCTAAGATAATTATGAATTTGATTTTGATAGTCTCCAGAAAAATTTAAATCGATATCTGGTTTTTTATTACCATCAAAGCCTAAAAAAGTTTCAAAAGGAATATCCTGGCCATCTTTCACAAAAGGTTGATTACAAAAAGGACAACTCTCTTTTGGCAAATCATAACCAGAAAATATAGTTTTAAACTTTTTTTGATATTGTTGTATATCTATAACAAAAGGCCAGGATTGTAAATAATTTTGATATTCAGATGTTAGCGTTTTGGTTATACTCGTTTTCATAATAGTATATTTACAAACAACACAACGATAATGCGGAGGTAGTGGATTAATTTCGGTAATACCCAAAATATTAGCTATTAAAGAGGCTCCAACTGAACCACGAGAACCTACTGGATAACCATCTTCAGTAGATTTTTTAACTAATAAATATGATAAATAATAAATCGCTACAATATTATTATTTTCCAAATTATCTTTAGGCGCAATCACAGATAATTCTTGTTCAATCCTATATTTAATGATAGGATGTAATAATTTTCCATACAAATTCAAAATTTTTTCATTAACAATATTAAGAATTTCTGACCTAATGCTAGAAATTTTTAGATTTTTAACAAACATATCGTCAGGAATATTAAAAAGTTGATCAGAAAAAAATTTAAATTTTTCGATTTGTTGATTCAATAAATGAGTATTATTTATAACCAAATCTTTTTTCAATTTTTCATCAGAAATAAAATTAAAAGAATCTAACATTTCTTGAGTAGTTAAAAAATAATTATCAGGTAAAAATTTTGAAGGATATTTCGAAAGACGATGTAAACCTCCACCAATTAATTTCGCATTAATATAAACTTCACGTAAAATTTTTTCGTAAGGATATAAATAATGAACATCTCCTGTTGCAATAATAATTTTATTTTGTCTTTGAGCTTCTTTAATGATTTTAATAATAGTATCTTTTATTATACTTAATCCATAAGAATTATCTATATCAAAATCCGAATCACCATTTAAATCATAAATAATATGACGATAAGCCTGAGGAGGTTGAACTTCGATATAATCATAATAAGAAATAGCTTTAGCTAAATCATAATTATTTTTATATAAAGCAATATTGAAAACATTACTATCAAAACAACCGCTACCAATTAATAAACCTTCTCTGTATTTTTCAAAATTAGATTTTAATAAACGAGGTTTTTTTATAAAATCCCTTGTTAAGGCATCACTTATTAAATGAAATAAATTATTATAACCTTTTTTGTTTTTAACTATAATATTAACATGATAAGGTCTCTCAAATTTAATATCTAAAGAACCTTGTAAATCATAAAAATTAAATATTTTTTGCGCTTCTAATTGCTCTAACATTTCTAAAAAAATAAGAGCAGTAGCGCGGGCATCGAATAAAGCGTTATGGTATTGACCTTCTGAATCAAGTTTAATTTTAAAAGATTTAACAATTTTTTCTAAAGAAAAATATTTCAAAATCTTATTGAAATATTTTTGAGCTAAAGTTAAAGTGTCAATAACTGGTAATAAAGGCCAATATAAGCCAATATTTTTAAATGTTTCTTGTAAAAATTCAATATCAAAACTGGCATTATGAGCTACTAAAACACAATTAGGACAATCCCTAATAAAATCTAAAAATTTTGACAAAATTTCTTTAATATGAGGTTTGTTTAATAAAATTTCGTCAGAAATATTAGTCAATCTCTGAATCAAATTACTGATTTTTATATCTTTACCTGGATTAATTAATTCATCAAAATATTCTATAATTTTACCATTTTGAATTTTAACGGCAGCTATAGAAATAATCCGATCCCTAGTTTTAGAAAAACCAGTAGTTTCAATATCTAAAACCACATAATTATGATTTTTCAAAACAAAATCCGAAAATTTATTTAAATTAATTTCTTGATTAGTAATAAAAATTGGTTTTTCTTCGATAAAATCTAATTCAACTCCTAAGATAACTTTAATATTTTTATTGTAAATATATTTATAAATTTCTGGAAAAGCATATAAACCATCATGATCTGTAAAAGTAATAGCTTCATGACCCCATTTTTCTGCTAATTCTATATAATCTTTAGCACTAGTAATAGCATCCAAATTGGACATTTTAGTATGTATATGAAATTCAATTCGCTTTTTGCCAATATAATTATCTGTTTTTTTAAAAAAAATAGATGATTTATCTAAAATCTTATAATCTTTTAAATTAAAATAAAAACTTTTTACTTTATCTTTAATCGGTTTAGATGGTTTAATTTCAATAACAGCTGATATTAAAATTCCTTCACGCAAAACATTAATTAAATCATCACGTTCTCTTTTAGCCTTTTTTATATCTTTAGATAAAAATTTTTTAACTAAAATAGAATCTTGACAACTAATAGGGTCTACCAAATAAAAACTAATCCAAAATGTTCCATACTTATCATGATCGATTACAAATTGAATATAACCTTGAATAATAATTTGTGGAAATTTTTTATAAAATAAAAACATTTCATCATAAACAATGGGGATATCTTGAAAATTAAATAAAGGAATATTTTTATTATTTTTTGATAAGTTATTGGAAAAATATTTATATTGATGAACCGTTTTTTCGGAAATAACATCTTTATCAAACTGTAAAAATTCAAAATCAAAATTATAAAATTTTATAAATAATTTTTGTAATTGATGCATTTTTAATTTTAATTCTGAAATGTCAAATATTTCTTCTATTTTATTCTCTCTTTTAAATAAACACTTTTTGGTATTTAAATCCAAAATAGGAGTATTTTGAAAAAAAAATATTAATTTTTTATCTATATCTATGCCCGAGTTTGTAATAATTTTATCTAACATATATTGATAATGTTTTTTCCAAATATAATCATCCTTTAACAGATTCCAATCTAGAATACGAAAATGTACATTAATTAAAGGTTGTAATTGTACAAAATTTTCTAAATCTTCACTTAATAGTTTTAAAAAAAAATTTTGAAATTCTTTTTCAAAACATTCAAAATGTGTAGTTTCTTCAGGATATTCTTCTATTTGGAAAAAACAATCCCAACTATTCATTTGTTTATCATCAACCACAACTTCTATTAATGGAAAATTTCTAATATTTTTATTTTTAATAAATTTTATAAATTTTGAATAAAGCTTCATTATCAATCTCAACTTAATTTATTAATTATCATTTTAATTACCCTAAAGTTCCATATATAAAACAAAAAAAACATGAATAGTTATTCCATGTAACTTTAAAAAATAAAATAATTTTTTTGGATGGTATGGTACTGATGATCGGACTCGAACCGATATAAGTTATTCACTTGTTTGATTTTGAGTCAAATGCGTCTACCAATTCCGCCACATCAGCATTAATAATAAATCAATTATAATAAATTATTAATAATACTCACTAACTATAATAAGATTATATCACAACGTCTCTTGAAAAACTATCTGTAATTTTTTCTATCTTAAAAAAAATTAATTAAAAAATCTTCTTATTCAATAGCTTTTAATTTTTAATAAACTTATTAAAATCAAAAAAATGCATTCAAAATTAAAATTAATATTTCTTCACAATTAATTGTTAAATAAATCTATATAATATCAATATTTATTTCAATTAAAAATTAAATAATAATTTTCATATAATTATAAATATTTTTTAAAAAATAATTATTTTTAAAATTTTAGCATTTTTATTATTTTGATTATTTAAAAAATAATATTCTTTATTGGCTCCTAAATAAAAAGTATCCTCTTGTTTCAATAAATAATGTAATTTATCTAAAATTAAAAAAATCTCACCCTCTAAAATAAAAAAAAACTCATGATAAACGGATTTAAATTGTAACTCAGTTTGACCTTGAGGTTTAATTTCGATAATAATTGGTTCTATTTTGAATTTATCTAAATTTTTAAAAATATGATAAATTTTATTTTTTAAATTAGGGTTATTTTGAATATGGAAATCTGTTTTCTTATTGATAACCATTATAGATTCTTCTTGTCGAAAAAAATCTACTGTTGAAATTTTAAAAATTTTTAAAATCAAAAATAAAGTATTTAAAGATGGTAAAATTAAATTATTTTCAATTTGCGAAATATAACCTGTGGTCATATTAATTTTTTGAGCTAATTCTCTTTGAGTTAATTGTTTTTGCAATCTTAAATTTCGAATTTTATCACCTATATGCATATTAGTTTCATTTCCTTATATATCTACAATGAATTAATTAAAATTATATACCAAATATTTTAATTAATTTTTTATATAATCTCATAAATTTAATTAACATTTTTTGTTTTAAAATAATCAAATTTTTCTTATAATCTGTCTTTAAAACTTGTTTATTTTTATAAAATTTATACCACCACAATATTTTTAAAAAAATTAAACGAATTTTTTGAAAAAACAATATTTTTTGTATTTGAATTTTTTGATAAATTTTAATTCTATTAATCTGATTCAATAATTGATTATTACTTTCAATAATTTCTTTATTTTGGCACCAATGATTAAATAAAATTTTATTACGCTCACTTTGTTGTTGTGTTTTCAAAAGATTACTATGATAATTTTGATCTTTTAAATGTTTTTGGTAAAGATCTAATTGATTTTTACATTCATAATTAATTTTTTTATTTTTATCATCATATTTTTTTTTAATTTTATTTTTTTGAATAATGAAATCTTTATCTATGTCAGCTAAAGAATCTTTTAAGTTATCTTGAATTAAATCTATTTGCCATTTCATTTCTTTTAATTTAGATTTATTTTGTTTTTCATATAAGTTAATTTCATTACGAATCTGTTTTTCTTGTTTTTGGTATTTTATTGTTATATCTTTTAAACTATCATCACGTATTACTTGAGTAATATCAAAAAATACCTTTGAAATACGATCAATAATATATTCGCCTTCTTGTAATAAAAAATAATCTTCATCTGATTGAATTTTTTTTATATGAGAAATTTCTGCATTAATAACATCATACTCTCGAACAAAAAAACTTCTAGGTAATTCTAAATGATTATAATAAGATAACCATTTATTTTTAATTTTATTTAAATAAAATGAATATAAAATGCGATAACCAAATTTAGTATTAGAAAAACTATTAAGTTTACAGGTAAGCTGAAAAATTTGATATTGTAATAAATTATTAGTTTGAAGAAAACAATTTTGTTGTTTTTTTAATTGGCTAGTTATGTGTTTTTGTAATTGTTGTTGTTTATTTTGTTGATACTCTAAATATTTCATTTTTTTTTTAAAAAAATTTCCAATTGTTTCATAAATTTTCATTTTTTTTTCAAAAAAAACTAAAAAATTTGTATTTTTATCAAGGTTTTTTAATTTCATCTTATGCATTAATACACTAATAAAAGAAATGTTTTGATTATAAAAATTTAAAATTACTTGATTTAAATTAATTTTTTGTTTTATTCTATTAATTTTTAAATTTAATAAATTAATTTTTAAAATATAAAGATATTTAAAATGTTCATCTATAATTTTGTTTACAAAAATTTTATTTAATTGATAAATAAATTGTAAATTAATTACAGTAAAATCATTATTAATTTTTTCAAAATAAAAACTTTTAAAAATATTAAGTTGTTCTTTAATTTTTTGCAAAACTTTTAAGTGCGTTTGATTTTGTTTATTTAAATAATTATTAAATAATGTAATATTGATTAAATTTTTTTGTTTAATAAAATTATTTTTAGCAATAATATCCCGAATTTTAATTTTAGGTATTTCGATTTTATACAAATAATTTTGTTTTTTTTGTTCATAAATAATATTTTTTAAATTTATTTCATATGCTTTATGATAATGCAAATTATAAAGTTGTTCTTTTAATTTTTGTATTTCTTGAAAATTTTTAAAAATTTCATGATCATATTTCATTTTTAAAGGGATTTTTTTCATTTGTAATTGCATTTTTAATAAACATTTGCGTTCTTGATTTTGTTTTTGTAATTCTAATATATCTTTTTGATATTGTATATCATTTAATTTTTCAATTAAAATAAATTTTTTTTGTAAATTTTCATAAGATAATCTTTGTTTATTTTTTTCATCTATAATTTCTTCTTGTATTAATCCATATTTTTTTTTTATCTTAAGTAACGTCAATTCCATTTCCAAGTTATCAATTTTTTGCAAATAATTGTTATGAATTAATTTTTGTTCTTTATTTTTAATCAAATTAAGATTATCAATTTTGAAGTTATTTATTTTATTAAAAATTTGTCTGTTATATTCGACAACATTTAACTTACAATTATAAATAAATTTAAATTTCATATATTGGAAACGCCAATCATATAAACGCATCAAATACATTTTTTGATATATAAAAAAATCTCGCATCAGATTTTTCATAATAGAATAACTATTGGAAAACATTGGAGTAATAAAAAAAAATCCTCTTACATATTCTTCCCAAATTTTTTGTCTTTTTTGTAAAATTATTTCGTATTTTTTATTAAATTCTGATTTAAATTGATCAAAAATTTTATTATGCATTTCTATTTTTTTTTGCAATAAATTAAAATAATTTTTAATTTCTTCTGAAAAATAATTATTTTTTTGAAAATTTTCTTCTTGCAAATGTTGAATTTGATTTTGATAAAAATTTTTCATATTTTCGATAGAATAATTTAAAATATCTTTTAATTGTTTAATTTTTTGATTTAAAATAATAATTTTTTGATGAAAAAAGTCATAAATATCCGAAATATTTTTATGATATTTTTGATTAAATTGAGAATATTTTTCTATAAACAAATTATTTTGTTCAATTTGCTGTTGTTGTAATTCATTTTCCAATAAATTTAACTTTTGAAATGCCATCTTATATTTATCATTGAGTTTATCTTTGTTAATATTATATTCAGTAATGATGTTACATTTTTGCAAAATACTTTGTTGTTTTCTTTTTTTAAATTCTTGATTCAAAGAAATTTCTTTATTATTAGTAATTATTCTAGAATTTTCTAATTTTTTACTTAATTGTTGTTTTAAATTATCTACATTATAATGATAATCTATATTTAACTGTGGGATATTAGAAGCAAATTGAGGAGTTAAATTAGTATGAGGAACAGCGCTATAAATAGGTAAAAAAATTAAAAAATCTTTCATATAATTATCATTAAATAAATTGATTTGTTGAATTTCATGACATAAAATAATTATATTATTAATTAAACATTTAACCATAGGATCATAATTAGGTTCTAATGAATTATTTAAACTATTAAAATTATTATTTTTAAATTTTTTTATATGCATTATAACCAAACAGCCCCTTAAAGAGATATTATCACTTGAACTTATTATATATTTGATTTTAAATTTTAACAATATAATTCCATAATATAAATAAAATAATAAATGCTTTTGTTAAAAAAATTTAAAAATAATATTTATTGATTAATCATTATTTTTAAATATTATATCAATATTTCTAATTAATAAAAAAAGTAAAATTTAAATTAATTTACAAATTTAATATAAAATTAAAATTTAAATTAATTAAAAATTAATTACTTTTTTTAATCTAATTAAATAATAAAAAATATTTTTTTAATAAAAATTTGTTTTTGATGAAATCGTTTTTAATTCGCCATCAGCTTTATAAATATATTGTTTATCCACAACATTATTTTGTTTATCCAAAACTTTTTCATCCATAAGTAATAAATCATCTTTATTTTGTGATTTTTGATAATGTTTATAAGAATTATTAATTTTATCTTCACAACGTTTATCTACAATTATTCCATTTTTATAGACATCAGAACACCAAACTTGTTTTTGTACATCATATGTATCAATTCTAAACACTTTATTATTACCATCTTTATAAACAATTTTAGTTACTTTATTAGCTAACAAATCAGTTTCTTTTTTGATAGTTTTAGTAAGAACACCATTATTAAATAACCTTATAATAGTAGCTTGTTTATTATCAGATAATTCAAAATATTCAACAATAGATTCAATTATGCCATTTTTAGTAGAATAACCAATTTTTTTTCTCAAAAATGGTATATCCGAACCATCAATAATATTATAGCTTTCTTTAGAAATAAGTTTGCCTGAATCATTATAAATATTTACATTTTTATTAATAACTTTTTTTGATTTATTATCGTAAATATATTCAATAATAGATGAAATATTATTTAAATTTTTATATTTAGTAACTTTCATCAAAAGATCAATAGGTTGTTGTTGATGCAAACTATAATCAACATTATATTCCTCTATTTGAATAATTTGCTCTAAATGGTTATAAATTTTTTTAACTTTATTAATAACTTTTGATTTATCATAAATATATTCAATATTATATAATTTAACACCATCAATATTGTTGTATTTAGTAACCTTTTTTATAAAATTTTTTTTATTATATTCCTCGAACATAATAGGGAAATGATCATACGAATGTTCATATATTTTCAAACCTACTAATTCACCATTATTAAAAATTTTTTTTCGTAAAGCATTTCTAAAACTGTCAAATAATTCTTGATCAATCGAAAATGATGATTTTTCGGAAATAAATTTTTTTAAATCATCATTATATTTATTATTAGAAGAAAGTTTATTGTCAGAAAATAATTTAATTTCATTAGATTGTTGTTGTTTTTGATAATTAGCATAAATGGCAAATAACATTCCACCAATCAACAACAAATTAAATATGGATACAATAATTCTATAATTAAAAATTTTTTTAATATTCATATAAAATATTTTTATATTCCTTAACTAAATGGACTTATTATAAAACAAAAAAATAAATAATCGAGATAAAATTTTTTAAAATTTATCTCGATTAATTTTACCAAATAAAAAACAATAACTCTACAATAATTAAATGAACATTTAAAATAATAAGTTTACAAAATAATAATTATCTATTTATTATTATTTTTTCATATTATTTTATTATTAAATTAAACTAAAATTAAACTACTATAAAGTTGATTATAAATTTGACTAATTTGATTGTTACTAAATCCGAATTTCATTAATTTTAAAGAAAAACTCAAATCTTTTCTAATATCTTCTGCTAACATGGATAAAATATTATGATCTGATAAATAAGATTCAATAATCATTTTTCTTTGTTCGGGAGTAAAAAATTTATCTGGCTCTTCATCAAAAAACACAACAAAATCATGCTCATTAAGCTCCATTAATTTATACCATTCAATTTTTTCACCTTTTAAAACTGCTCGGATATATTCATGAAAAAATCGATTTTTAAATTCAAAATAAAAAGCTAGTTGTTCCCAAGTAAATCCAAATTTTTTCAATAACTGGAAACTATTAGGATTTTGTCTAATATATTCTTTTAAAAGCATTCTAATATTATAATCAGCTAAATAAGAGTTAATAATCAATTTTTTTTGTTTAGAAGTTAAAAATTTATCAGAATCTTCAGTAAAAAATACCGTTAAATCTTTAATATTTAAATCTTTTGGATTTATATATAAAATTTTTTTCCCTTTTAAAACCTTATTAATATATATTGCAAAATTTTTATTTTCAAATTCAAAATAAAAAGATAATTCTTCCCAAGTAAATCCAAATTTTATCAATTGTGAAAAAAGATCATGATTCTCTTTGATACATTCTTTTAAATCTGATCGAATATCATAATTTTTCAAATAAGATTTAATAATTCTATTTCTTTGTTCTTTAGTAAAAAATTTATCCGGTTCTGCTTTGAAAAATACCATTAAATCCCGACTATGAATAGTACCTAATTCACGCCATACAATATTTTGACCGTTTAAAATCTTTTGAATATATTTATGAAAATTTGGATTTATAAATTCAAAATAAAAAGCTAGTTGTTCCCAAGTAAATCCAAATTTGATTAATTGTGAAAAACGAATAGGGGTATTATTGATATAATCTTTTAAAAGCATTCTGATATTATGATCAGCTAAATAAGATGTAATAATTGCGTTTCTTTGTTCAGCATTAAAAAATTTATCCGGTTCTTCTTGAAAAAATGAAAATAAATCTTCAGAATTTAAATTATTCCAAGTAACTGGTTGACATTGCAAAACCTTTTCAATATATTGATAAAAGTGTGGATCATTAAAATATCTTCGACGAAAAGCCGAAAGTTTATTATTTGTTCCAATATCCTCTATTTTTTCTTGTTGAGGTACTGAAGAGTCTTCTATATTATCAATTGAATCAAATTCTTGTTCTGAAACATCATTAGATTGAACATTTTCTTGTTCATCCGCATTAAAATTATCATTTTCTTGAAAATTTTGAGCATTTATTTCGTGATTTTCTTGTGAAAATGGTTCTTCTATAATCGGTTGATCTTGAAATTGCTCGTCACTTAATACAAAAGCATCATCT
>NZ_JAOSIS010000019.1:0-9794 GCF_030586915.1 'Vigna radiata' phytoplasma | reverse complement strand
CAATCCGCTTTTATGGTCTGCTGTAATTTGATATTCTTTCGTTTATCAAACCGACCATACCCATTCAGAGTTTATCGGCTCTGGCTACTGGTTGAATAGCGCGAAATTTAGGCCTCTTTGGCGCCCAGATAAATGTGTTATTGATTGCGCTGCGTCTAAAATTACCAAAATGTTCTTTTGATGCGCAATATAAGTAATTTCTTTAATAGGCGTTTCATAACCGAAAGTATTAGATATATGATTTAAAACTACAAATTTAGTTTTATTAGATAAAACTTGACAAAAATTATCTACTGTTATTTTATAATCTTTATCCAAAGGAATAAAAATTAATTTAGCTTGTTTTTCTTTAGCTATTCGCATCCAAGGCAATAAACATGAATGATGTTCTAATTCGGAAGTAATAATTTCATCACCAGGTTTAATAAAATGTCGTAACATTTCGGCAATCATATTTAGAGATTCAGTAGCACCCTTGGTAAAAATAATTTCTTTAGGCTGAGCATTTAAGAATTTCGATATATCTTTTCGAGTTTGCTCAATTAATAAATTATTTTGCATTGCTAAACCAGAAGATGAACGAATATTCATGCCATTGTTATTATAAAAATTTTGCAATTCTTCAATAACTATTCGGGGTTTCAAAGTAGTTGCAGCGGAATCAAAATAAATTAAATCAGGATTATTTTCAAAAATAGGGAAATACTTACGAAATTGATTAATCATATAAATTTATCTTTTATTTATCGAATTTATTTAAAATATTATATTTAAGTTGTTCTGGATTTCCAACCATAATATAGTCATGATTAGGTTTACCTGTTTGTAATAAAGTTTTTTTTACTTCTTCATTTCGCAAAAACCATTTCATTGCTTTTATATTTTGACTACTTTGACAATTTTTTTTAGCGGCTAAAATAATAGCATACGAAGAAAAAACAATATCTGTAGGTTCTTCGTTTTCATTAGTTCCTAAGCCTATAGAACCTAAACGTAAAAAATTAACATTTTTCCTCATTAAACCCGGACAATTAATAGCTAAATCATATGTATTATAATCTTCAAATAATTGAGCTACTTTAAAAATGTTATCTGTTTTAATAAATTGCAAGTTAGAAATATTTTCAATATCTTCTAAAGATAAATTATAACCTTTTTGTTCGATAATTTTTTCATCAATTTTAATTAAATTTAATTTTCTTAATAATAATAATGAACGCGATAAATCACAAGGAGCAGTAAACAAATCATTAAACGGAGCAAAAAGAACTCTAGCGTTTTTTATTTTTTTTACATCCTCTAATGTTTGAATCTTTAAAGGGTTTTGTTTATTAGCGTATAATCCATATTTAGGATGAAAAAAAGGTTCAATCATTTCTAAACGTTCTAAAGGTTCAGGAGCAAAGTAATTATTATAAGCTTTTAAAGTATGAAAGTTGTTGGCAATATTAAAATCAATAATTCCTGCTTTTAAAGCATCGTTACAATTTACTTGATATTGTTCTTTTAATTGATTTTCATCAAAAATTTGCAATTCAAAACCAATTTGATTAATTAATTTTTTATTTTTTTGTAAAGTTTCTAAAGTAGATGGAAAATTAGTAGCTATTTTAATGATTTTTTTTGATTTCATTTCACAACCACATGATTGACAATTAAACATTTTTTAAATGGACCTTCTTCTTTTTATATGTTTTTTTATAACCAATTTTTAACTATTCTGTTTTTGATTTTTTCTGGATCAGAAATCATTACATAATCAATTTCACCGTTATTTGTTTGATTAGCGTGAAATTTTTTAACTTCTGGGTTTTGTAATATTTTTTGCAACAATTTAATTTCTTGACTATCTGCATTACTTTGACGCGAAATTAAAGCTATAGCATAAGATTCTACTAATTCATCTTGAGGTTCTTTGTCATCTGAAATATTAGAGCCAATTCTAATAAAATCAGCATTGTATTTCATAAAAGCTGGCCAATTAGCCATTAAATCAAATTCATCTGGCTGTTCAAATTGATAAGGTATTTGTGAAGTTTTAATAAATTGTAAATTGTATGGGTTACTAATATCTTCTAAACTTATATCTAATTTTTTAGTTTTAATAATATTTTCAGGAATGCTAATTAATCCTAAATTTTTCAATAGTAAAAGTGATCGAGACATATCGCATGGTTGAATAAAAGCAAAAGATACTGCTAATAATACTTTTAAATTCTGATATTGTTTCACTTTTTCTAAATTAGTAAGTTGTTTTTTATTGTTACGATTTATATATAAACCATATTTAGAGTGATAAAAAGGTTGTATGTAAGAAAATAATTCTTTATTTTGTTTTTTTAAGAATTCATTATAGGCTTTAAAAACATGTACATTAGTATAAATTAATCCATCTACAGAACCATCAGATAATTTATCAATACTTTCTTCGGTCCAATCAGTTTTAATAACTTGTAAATCTATTCCTTGTGGAAAATAAATTTCTTTAGCTTTATTTAAAGTATTTAATACAGCTTGTATCGGACTAGCAACTTTTATTATTTGTAATTTTGGTTTAGAAAAATTCATATTTTTTTTCTTTCTAAAAATAAATATATACTCTTTAATAATATAAAAATTTAATTATAATGAAATGATTTCTTTATTAAGTGATATTAAATCAATAAAATAGTTTAAATGATTTTTTAACCACAATATTTTAAAATTCTTTATATAATATAGGTTTAATTTTAAAATATTGATAATTATTTAACATACGGGAAATTGGACATTTCTGATGAACAATATTCATAATATCTTGTGTTTCGGTAAGTGATAAATTTTTAATACCGCACACTAAATTTATATCGAAATAAAAACCTTTATCATCGCTACAACTATTGCATAAAATTTTAATTTTAAAATCAGAATGATTCAAATATTTACGTGTGGTTTTATAAAAACAAATCAATAAAGATACACAAAATAATTCTTTAGGATTGCTAATTTCAGAACTATTTGCGAATGCTGAAGTTAGTTTTGTTTTTAACCCTTTATGAATAATACCTATATCTTGTAATTTTGGTTCATAATAAGCTATAATTTCTATTTGGTTTTTCATGTTCAGACATACCTTTTAAAATTTGATAACAATTAAAATATAATATTAAATTAATTTTCTAAATAGATTTTTTTTAATTTATTATTTTTTATAACTAAATCAAAAATATTAGCGTTTAACAAATAAATTCCGTGAGCCGGATTAACATCGTCATTTTTTATTTTAGTCAAAATATTTAAATTTAAAAATTTTTGAGTAATTGGCGATTGATTAGTTAAAGGAAAAGTTTGATTTTTATTTTTAATAAAAGTTTTTAAAACTTCTTGCTCTAAAAGATCACAATTTAATAAATAACGTTCAATTTTATAATTAAAATTAAATCGATATATTAAATTCATAATTATAAATGTTATCGCAATAACAAATATAATTACAACCAATATATAATACTTCATTATTTTTATTTAATCTCCGTTTATTTTTTATTTTTCATTGCTAACATAATTTGCTGAAGTTGTTTTTCACTAGGACTCCTTCCCATTTGTTTAAACATTTCTTTAATTTGTTTTTTATTAATGGGAGGGTTTTTTTCTAAATATTTTTTAAAACCAAAAAACATAATTAATGCTCCTGATAAAATACCTATAATTAAACCCAATAAAAATGAAATTGTTTCGAACCAAGCCATAAAATATACTAAATTCCCCTTTCCAAATTAATATTTTTTTGTTAAATAATAGGTTTGTAAAAAACTAACCTTTTGCTACCATATTTTTTATTTTTAACTAAAATAAATTTTTGATCAACATCAGGTAATAAATTTTTATGATTAGTTTCATAAATAACCCAACTTCTAGAATGGATTATTTTAAATAATTTTTGAAATAAATTTTTGATTTCAAAAGCATAAGGAGGATCTAAAATGATTACATCAAATTTAATTTTTTGCGATATAAATCTTTTTAATATATTTAAATAGTTTTTGTAAAAAACTATTATTTGTTGATTATTAATTTTCAGTTTGTTTTGATTTTTTCTAATGGTTAAATATGCTGGAAGCGAATTATCTACCATAAAAATTTTTTTAGCTTCTCTGCTTAAAGCTTCAAAACCATAAGCCCCAGAACCTGCAAATAAATCTAAGACAATACTATTATGAATATCTTTCTGAATAGTATCAAATAAAGCTTTTCGAATTAAATGAGTAGAACTTTTAGTTTTTTGTGAAGGTACTAAATTTAAACGAAAATTTTTATATTTTCCTGATATAATACGTAACATTTAGATATTACCAAACTTTTTTCAATTTAAATATTTTTTTACTTAAAGAATTTAAAATTTTTATTTGCTCTGGAAAAGGTTCAAATCCTTTTTTACTATAATAATTTATATTATTTTTTAATAATTCGTATATTGTCTGATCTAGATTTTTAAAAGCTAATTCCCGAAAATAATTAATATTAGGGAACTCTCTGCTATCTTCTATTTTATCACTAATTAAAATAATTTTGTCTAATTTATTCATGTCTTCGTGGCCCCAAACATGTTTACGAATGGCATTAAAAATATTTGTATTATTAATATTAAATTCTTTTTGAAGTATAATAGGCGCGCTAAAAGCATGATACATAAATACCATTTGTTTATATTTATTAATAATTTCGTTATCTAATAAAGATAAATGAAATTCTAATGATTCATTTTTAGTATAATCATGAAATAAAGCAGCTATTTGAGCTTCTTCAACATTTTCTCCATAAAATAAAGCTAAATCAGTAGCTTTTTGATAAACTCCTAAAATATGATTCAAACGATAAATATCATTTTTAAATTTATTATTAATTTTTTTTAAAATTGTTTCTATTAACATAAATTATAATTATTTATTATTTAATAAAATTCTTAAACTTATTATTATAAATACTTAAATTAGTTTTTCGAATTAAATTAATTAAAGGTCTTTCTATAAAAAAACGATTACATTTTGTAAATAAATTTTCTTGTGATTTATTCAAAGGCTTTACTAAAATAGATATAATATTTAATTTATTAGCTCCTTTAATATCTGTGGTTAATTGGTCCCCAATCATAACTACTTCGTGATTTTTTGTTTTATCGGGATAGATTAACTCGGTTTAGAAAGTGCATTGATAATTTAACTTTCATATTCGCAATTAGCCCCCCACAGAACCGGACAAGCAAGTTTCCAAGCATCCGGCGCCTAATATCTGATTACAGATATTGAAACTCTTTCGCCATGTAAAGGTTATTACCCTTTGCCGTGGTCAGGTTCTTCTAAAATATTCCAATTCTAGAATTAAACTGACGACTACTGTAAGTTTCGCTTTTCCCTTGAGCCTAACAGCTGTTAGTTTTAACCCTTTGGTGGTGCTTTTAGGGAGATCAAAGTTACGACATAATTCTACGAGAAGTGTTAGGTGCAGTTTACAATTGTTGCCAATTGGAGCATTCATAAAAATATTAATAACAATATTTTAATGAAATTAGTGTAGAAAAGGGTTAGTTTTTTAACCATATTGATAATATATATAATACTTAACTAATATATTATATATCTTTCCTAATCCTGGTATCAATACCTTACCAGAATGTTTACAGATTACCACGCTACCTAACCGCTTAGGGATTTTCACCTTCTCCTTAACTTCTGGTCTGGCGCTGACTTATTGACTAGATATTTCGTCTCATCGCGCTTGCGTGCTTTTGCTGTTATTAATTACTCTTTCGAGACAATTAATCAAGCCCACCTTACAGTGTTTACGTGACCTCTGGAGATTATCACTCCAGGCTATGCGTTAAATAGCGGAATTATGCGCATCTTTTGCGCCCAGTTAATTGTAAAGCTTTTTTGAAACCCCAATAAGCAGGTTTTTTATGAAATAAATTAAGATAAATATAATTAAAGTTAGTTGATAAAATTTTTTTTAATTTCCGGCGAGAAGATAGGGATAGAATATTTGCGTTTCAATAACCCTATATTTCGATTATCTATTACAAACAGCCCCCCTCTAAACCGGACAAGCAAGTTTCCAAGCATCCGGCTTGCCATAATTTATCCTTTTTATCGGACTAACTTTGTGTTACCACTGATTAGTTGTTTATTCTTATCGTTCTTTTTAGGGAATTAATATTGGTGCCAAGGTATTAATAATTCATCGTTCTTTAATATCGAAAATATTGAAAGATCTCGATTTTTTTTACTTTTTTTATCTTACTTTTTTGGGATAAAAAATTATTTAACTGATTATGGTAGACAATCGTCATTGACTTATTTATGGTGGTATTGTTTAATTTTTAGGATTTCCAATACCGTATATAGTTTTTAACTATCAATATTCCCATTCGACATTCCTTATGGACCGTGATATGATTGAACGTTTGATAGTAGTTGTTGAGTTATATTATTAATCCAGCGTTTTAAGTTCTGGTTGAACATTTAATGAACAATCTTGAATGATATTCAATGTTCGCCAAAGTTTAGTTTCTGGATCAAAAATAGTTGTTGACATAAACACCAATTCCCTTATTATCATTGAATAAACAATAAATTACTGACTTCTTTCGCCCTATAAAAGCCGTTAACCTTCATCTTGGGAGGGCGATTAACTTAATTATTCCAAATTAAGTTTTACTCCTCCGACTACTAAAAAGTCGCTTTATCCTTGAGCCTAATGACTTTTATTTCATTATTAGTTAATTTAATAACTAGCTTTTAGGATTCTCCAAGTTACTCTAAATATCGACCTTAATCCGTTAGGAGAAGTGACCATTTTGATAATGGTGAGATTCCAGGTTTTTAACTGATAAACTATCCAATCCTAATGCTATATCGGATAGATTCTGGACTGTTCGGTTATTACAGTAGCTTGTTGAAACAGGTTAAATTACATCTTCTTAGCTTCTTAGGCCATTTCAGGCTTATCCATGGGATTATTAGGTGGCGGAATCTTTTTGACTAACTACTTCGTCGCAACCCGCTTTTAAGAACTGCTGTAATTCACTATTCTTTCGTTTAATGAACCATTCTTATCCTTTCAGTGTTTATCTGCACTGGTGATTGGTCAAATCACACGATATTTAGGCCTCTTTGGCGCCCCATTAGAAAGTATAATTATTTGAAATTTTTTACTAATATTTATTAATAAATTATAAATTTTATCATTTAAAGTTTTTTGATATGGTTCTATAAGAGTATTATCTAAATCAAAAAATAAAGCTTTAATATTTTTATGCAATAAATCTTCAAAAGGGATTTCAAAAACAGAATCATAATAAAAACTAGGTATATAATTTGTATATTTTTTTAATTTCATATCAATTTATTTTCAAAACCTTAATATCAATTATTTTACCTGTTTCAGATTTATATCTTACTTGATCACCTTCTTTATGCCCTTGTAAACTTTGTCCGATAGGTGATTCAATAGAAAATTTATTGTTCAAAGGATCTACTTCTAAAATGCCAACCAAATGTAATTTTAAAATTTCCATATTATCTAAAAACTGAATATCTACCGTATTACCAATGGTAACAATTTCTTTATTTTGGTTAGAATGATCAATAATTTGCATATTTTTTAAAATATTTTTGATTTCAGAAATACGTGTTTCTATTATAATTTGTTCATTAGTGGCAGCTGCATAATCAGCATTTTCACTTAAATCTCCTTGATCACGAGCCTCTTTTAAAGAAATTAAATTTTCACTTCTTTTAGTGGAAGTTAAATGATCTAGTTCTTGCTTTAATTTATCTACACCTTCCTGAGTTAGTTTATAAATTTGTTTGTCTTTATGAATATTTTTTTTATCAATTTTATATTTATGCTCATAAGAATCAAGATCTTGGTTCATAATAACTAACCTCTTTTTTATTATTTTTTAATTTGGATAATTTATTTTATCATTAAAATATATATATTCGGATGGTAAAAAATTCTTGCACGAAATACTCAATCCATCTCCTACATTTATAAATGTAGTTTTAAAAAAATAATTATTTTTTAAATATATTTTAAATGCTTGTATTTTTTTTAGAATTTTACAAACATTTTTAGAATTATTTTGTTTATTAAATAAATTATGAAAATTTAAATTATCACAAATAATAAAACCATTATTTTTTATAAATTTTTGATATTTTTCAAATAATTTGCAATATTGTGATTTAGCGCCATCAATGAAAATTAAATCATAATCTTTTTTAGGTTGATAAATTAGAGCTTCTGTCCAAATTACCTCAATATTAAAAGGTGTGTGAGAAAATATTTTTTTGGCTAATTGATAATAAATCTTGGATCTTTCTAATGTTTGGATTCGATTAGTTGGATTGCACATAGTTAACGCGCTATACCCGACAGCAGTCCCTATTTCTAAAATATCTACTATTTTTTTAGTATTAATAAAATTTTCTAAAAAAATCCCAGTTTCTTCAGGAATGATAGGTATGTTTTCTTGAATTGCGTACTTTTTCATATTTTTTAAATATTTTATTTTTAAATTATAAAACATAGATATATTATTTCTTTATAAATTTTTTTTCAATATTAATCAAATTTATTATGATATTTTTGATAATTTAAAAAATTTTGTAAAATTATTGCAGCAGCCATTTCATCTTTTAATTTTAAAATTCTGTTTTTTTTGTATTTAATTTGATGCATATTATTAATTGCTTCTTGAGTAGAAAGTCGTTCATCCCACAAAAATACTTCAACAGATGGAAAATATTTCTTAATTTTTTTACCAAATGCAATACTAATCTTAGATTTAACTCCTACGTTATTGTTCATATGTTTAGGATTACCTAAAACAATTATATTAATATTCATTTCACGAATAAGATTTGCTAAAGGCAAAATTAATTTACTATATTGATGTCTCTGAAAATGTATAGTTTTTAAATTTTTCGCAATAATTCCAAATTTAGAAAACGAAATTCCTAAAGTTTTTTCTCCTAAATCTAAACCTAAAAAATTTTCTTTTTGATAGAATTGTTTTTTTATAAACATTTTAACCATTCTTGTTGCAATATTATTAATTTATCCTTTTGATAACTAATACTTTTAGCAAATTTCGCATTCCCTCCGCCTTTACCTTCAATTAAAATATTAACACGTTGAATAAAATCTTTAGCATTAATAGTATCAATATTACTTTTACAAACTAAAATAAAATATTTAGATTTTTGTTTATATAAACATAAAAAATTAATTTTTAATTTTTGTATCAAATATTCTAATAGATTTTTTAACATGTTTTCATCAATATCAATATTATCACAACTCAACAACATGCAAGGTTTTATTGTAGAAGGTATAATTTTTTCAGCTTCTTTAGTCATTTTTATAATATCTTTTTGATGAATTTGCTTTTGTATTTGTAACCAAAATTTTTGTAATTCTTCACAATATTTTTTATAAAGAAAAATACTTTTATAACTGTTTTTAGTTTCTTGGAATTTCGGAATATTGCAATTTTCTGATAAATAATGATAATGTTTTTCTATTTTATTTAATATTTGTTGTTCTTGAATTTGCAAATGCTTAGTTTTTAAATCAAAACCAATTTCAATATTATAATCAGTAGTAGTTGCTTCTATTCTATATAATACGGATAGATTAATTGCGTTTTATTCAGCGATTTATCTTTGCTGTTTTATTTACAATCAGCCCCCGTCCAAACCGGACAAGCAAGTTTCCCAGCATCCGGCTTTCCATAATTTACTCTCTTTCGA
>NZ_JAOSIS010000018.1:0-11130 GCF_030586915.1 'Vigna radiata' phytoplasma | reverse complement strand
ATAAAAGAACAAAGGTATTGTGTAAAGATTGTCACCGCAAGATAACCAATCAACAAATACATGATATTAGAAAACAAGAACAATAAGAATAAATAGCTAATTAACCGCGAGGAGACATTAGTTCTCGCAAGAGAGTGAATTATGGAAAGCCGGATGCTGGGAAACTTGCTTGTCCGGTTTGGACGGGGGCTGATTGTAAATAAAACAGCAAAGACAAATCGCTGAATAAAAACGCAATTAATCTATCCGTATCTTTAATTAATAAAATTGGTTTTTCATTTTTTAAAAAAATACAACAAAAAGCTTTATCATGGTTAAATATTTTAGAAAATATGGGTTTTATAACTTTTCAAAAAGCTATTTTGTCTAAAAATAATTACTATGTAAACAATAAAATTTCTCCAGGAGGTTGTGCTGATTTATCTGTTGTAACTTATTTTTTATTTTGTGTAAATCGGTTGAATAATATTTATTAATATTGACTTTTTAGTTTCAAAATGTATTTATTAACTAAAATTAATAAAAATGGAGTGTGTTAAGTGCAAAATATTCAAAAAAAAATTTATTATTTAAAGCAAAATCCTTTAAGCGTGATTGTCCGTACGAAAACTAAAAATAACGCTTATAAAATTTTAAAAAATACATTAGAAAATGGTTTTCGTTTTGCCGAGATTACTTTAACTATTCCTCAGGCTTTTTCTTTAATTAAAGAAATTAGTTTGCAATATCCAAAAGCAATGATTGGAGCTGGTACTGTATTAACATTACACGAAGCTAAAACAGCTTTAGAATCGGGAGCGCAATATTTGGTTTCTCCGGTTTATAATGAAGAAATTTTAAATTGGTCTATCGAAAATGATATTTTATATGTTCCCGGAGTTATGACTGTTAATGAAATGTATTTAGCTATTCAAAAAGGTGCTTCTTTATTGAAATTGTATCCAAGTATTGCATTTACAGCTAAAGCTTTATCTTTCATCAGAGATCCTTTTCCTAATTGGCCTATTTTGGCAACGGGGGGTATTAATTTATCAAATATTTTAGATTATTTTGAAGCAGGTGCATTAGCGGTTGGTATTACAGGTGAATTAGGTAGCGATCGCGATGTTGATATAGTAGATGAATCTAAAATAGCTAATTTAGCTTTTAAATATGTTGATATAGTGCAAAAAGTGATTAAAAAAAGAGGATTACAAAATGATAAATAATAATAAATTAAAACCTATTATAAAAAGAGCCTTTTGTGGTTCTCTTAATTCTAGTGATTGTTTAATAACTATAGAACCTAATTTATCTGATATTATACAAATTATCATTCAATCACCTTTTGAAAAACAATTCGGAGAACAAATGCGCACTTTAACTCTTGAAATTTTAAAAGAAAATAATGTCACTAGTTGTAAATTATTAATCCAAGATCAAGGAGCTTTAGAAATTGTTTTAAAATCACGTATTTTAGTGGCTTTAGAACGTGCTAGAATCTGATTTAATTTACTATTATTAAATTTTTTAATTTTAAATACAAAAATAATATCGAGGTTAAAAATGAAAAAAAATAGAAAAACCATGCTATTTATACGGGCGCCAAAGAGGCCTAAATTTCGTGCTATTTAACCAATAGCCAGGGCCGATAAACCCTGAAAGGATATGGTCGGTCAGTCAAACGAAAGAATGACGGATTAAAGCAGACCATAAAAGCGGGTTGCGACGAAAGCAAACTAGTCAAGAAGATTCCGCCACCGAATAATTCTATGGAAAAGCCTGAGATGGTCTAAGAAGGAAAATTGATGTAATTAGCAAACCTGTTCCGGAAGTTGCTTAAACGGACAGTCCAGAATCTACTAATATAAGGTATAAGTATTGGGTAGTTTATCGAACAAAGAAACCTGGAATCAACCTCTGAACGAGGATACTTCCCCTAAAGAATTAAGGTAGAAATTTAGTGTAACTTGGAGAATCCTAAAACTAAGTAATTAAATTTACTAATCCGGAAATTAAAGCCCGGATGGTCAAGGATAAAGAATCTTCTCAGTAGTCGTAAGGGTAAACCTAAATTTGGAATAATTTAGTTAATCGACTTACCAAGAAGAGAGTTAATCACTCTTATAGGGCGAAAGAAGAAAGTAATTTACTAGTTATTCAATGGTATCGGGAAAGGAGTTGATATACTATGTCAACAACGGTTTCACCAGAAACTAAACTTTCGCGAACATTGAATAAGATTCAATATTGTTCATCAAACGGTTACTCTCTAAAAAGAGAGCTGCAGCAAGGGATGAATAACTTTTACAACACGTTAGTAGCATTTAATAAAATTGCGACTAATAAGGGAGCGGGTACACCCGGAATCGACAATAGAACCATCGATGGAATTAATCTGGAAAGATTAAAAAGATATCATCTGGAATACGTCAACAATGGTTACCACCCAAAACCAGTCAAAAGAATCTTCATTCCTAAGGATAATAAAAAAACCAGACCTTTGGGCATACCGACCATCAAGGATAGATTGATGCAAAAATGCCTGGAACAACTCTTAACTTCCTATTTCGAAAATATCTTCTCAGAATGGAGTTTTGGATTTAGAACCAAAAAATCTGGTCATGACGCTATCAAACGCGTCAAACAAAGATTTAAAGGAATTGATTACCTTGTCAAAATTGACTTAAAAGGCTACTTTGATACCATCAATCATGAGATTCTGATGAGAACCTTCAATCAGTTCATCAAAAAGCATAAAACACTCGCAACCATTAAACAAATGGTTAAAAGCGGGCTTCATTAAAGATGGCATCAAATATGAATCTTTATCAGGCTCTCCTCAAGGAGGGATTATTTCTCCTTTATTGGCGAATGTATATTTACACCACATTGACCTGAAAATGGAGAGACTGATTAAAGAAGGAATACCGATTAGGAAGAGTAACCCAAAATATAAGAAAGCATGGTCTAAAAACCAACATCATAGTCTGGTAATTGATAGTCATATCAATCTAAATCCAAAAATAAGAGTTGAATATAGCCGGTATGCTGATGACTTTATCATCGGTATTAAAGGCGAATATAACCAGGCGGAAAGAATCAAAGACCAAGTAACGCAATGGCTAAAGCAAGACCTGAACCTTACTGTTAGTAAGGATAAGTCCAAAATTGTGAAAGCCAACAAAGGAACGAGGTTTCTATCCTACATGATAAAGGTTAACCCTACGAACAAAACTAGGGGGAGGAAAACCACCAAGAATTCCTTAAACGGTCAAATTCAAATCCAAATTCCCCAAGCGAAAGCCAAAGAATATGGATATGAATATAATTGGCTGAAAAAGGGGAAAGTGAAACACGATGAAACATTAGCGAGTAGAGACGAATTAGAAATAATCCGGACCTATAAGACAATTGTTAGAGGAATTATCCAATACTTTTGTTTGACTAACAATCTTGGGGTCTTAACCCACTTAAATTATCTAGCGGAATATAGCTGTTTGAAAACACTAGCAAGGAAACAGAAAACAACAATTGCTAGAGTTCGAAAGAAATGTAAAATTGGTTCAACCTGGGGGATTAATTATATTAATAAAGGAAAAACCCAATACGAACCATGGGATGTCTACTCTTGGAATAAAATTAAGGCAATGCGTAATTACAAGGGAAACCCGGACATTACCATTAACAAATATATATTCCAAGGTCGTACGCATCTAACTGACCGACTAAAAGCGGAACGTTGCGAGGGCTGCGACAAAACAACCCAACTTCAAATTCATCATATTGGCACAATTCGCAATGCGCATTACCAAAGTATCATGAATAAAAGAACAAAGGTATTGTGTAAAGATTGTCATCGTAAGATAACCAATCAGCAAATACATGATATCAGAAAGAATAAGAACAATAAGAATAAATAACTAATCAACCGTGAGGAGAAATTGGTTCTCGAAAGAGAGTAAATTATGGAAAGCCGGATGCTTGGAAACTTGCTTGTCCGGTTTGGACGGGGGCTGATTGTAAATAAAACAACAAATACAAATCGTTGTATAAAACGCAATTAATCTATCCGTATCTGGTAATAATCCTGCTTTATTTAAAGATGTTATTTCTTATCAGGTAGATAGTGTGATATTTGATTTAGAGGATGCTATTGCTATTGAAGAAAAGGATGCTGCACGCGAATTAACTAGAAATATGATTAGTTTTTTGGATTATCATAGGTTTAATATTGAAACTATGGTACGAATTAATGCCTTTGATACTCCTTTTTATCAGAGAGATTTAGAAGCTATGGTAACTAATGAAAAATTAGATGCTATTCGTTTACCGAAGGTTGAATCAAAATTAGAAGTTTTAAGAGTTATTAAAGATATTGAAAATATTGAGGCTAAATATAACAAACCTTCTAAAATTGTTATTTTTTGCGCTATAGAAAGCGCTAAAGGAGTTTTAAATGCGCTCGAAATAGCGTCATCTTCTTCGCGAGTAGTAGGGATTGCTTTGGGTGGTGTAGATTACATGTTAAATTTGCAAGCTACTAAAACTATTAATCGTCATGAATTGTTTTTTGCTCGCCAAATGATATTGCATGCAGCTAGATCTGTTGATATTGATGCTATTGATTGTATTTATGATAATGTTTCCGATTTAGAAGGATTAGAAAAAGAAGCTATTTTAGTAAAAGAAATGGGTTTCAATGGTAAATCCGCTATACATCCAGATCAATTGCCTATTCTTAATCGAATTTTTCAACCTAGCGATAAAGAAATCCAAGAAGCTTTAAAAATTTTAACTTTATATAAAAAATATCGTTCACAAAACCAAGGTGTATTTGCTATTGATGGCAAAATGATTGATAAACCAGTTATAAAATATGCAGAAAATATTTTACAAAAAGCTAATATTGCGAATCCTAGCATAGAAGATTGATAACAATTATTTGGTATTTTTTGTATTAATAATAAACTCAAAATAATAAAAGATTCCATATGTTATAGTAAATCAATTTTGAACGAGTTATAACATTTGGCGAGAGATATTATTAGTTTAATATTTACGATTTTTTTGTTTTTTATGATATAAATCCATGTTATTAAAAAGTATTATATTAAGAAAATATAATGTTATCAAATTATAAAAAAATTATTTCGATAGTTTTTCGATTAAAAAATATTTAATAAAATTAAGTAATTTTCAAATTGTTAATTAATAAAAAAAGGAATAATTCAATGATAGAACAATTTAAGAAAAATTCAAAAAAAATAGATAATCATAATAATGGGCTTTATGAATGTAAAAATGATGATAATAGTGTTGGTACCGTGACCAAAATCAAAAATAATCAATATAATTTTTTAAATAATAAAGTGTTAAATTCTTTAGAAGAAGCTATTGTTAAAAGCGGTTTGAAGGATGGTATGACTATTTCGTTTCATCATGCTTTTAGGCACGGCGATAAAACTTTTCAACAAGTTATGGAAGCTATCAAGAAATTAAATATTAAAAATTTAACTGTTTTAGCTTCTTCTTTTACAAAGTCTCATGATTGTTTTATTGAATATATTAAAGATGGTATTGTAACTGCTTTAGAAGGTTCAGCTATAAGGGGAGAATTAGGTAATGCTATTTCTGAAGGTCTTTTAACGAAACCTGTTATCATTAGATCTCATGGTGGTAGAGCACGGTCTATTACTACGGAACAATCTTATATTAATGTTGCTTTTTTAGCTGCTTCAAGTAGTGATGAAATGGGTAATGCTAATGGTGTTATAGGTGATTCTTGCGTAGGATCTTTAGGTTATGCTATTGTAGATGCGCAGTATGCTGATAAAACTATTATTATCACAGACACTTTAGTTTCTTATCCTAATAATCCTATTTCTATTCCGCAAATTTATGTTGATTATGTTGTTAAAGTAGAAGTGATTGGAGATAATAAAAAAATTTCTTCAGGAGAAATTCATTCGAAATTTAATCCTAAAGAAATTGTTATTGCTGAAAACATTGTTAAAGTTATTAAAAACACACCTTATTTTAAAAATGGTTTTTCTTTTCAAACAGGAACTGGTGGGGCTTCTCAAGCATCTTTAGTAATTTTATCTGATGAAATGAGGCGTAAGCAAATGAAAGCTTCTGTTTTTTTAGGAGGAATTATTAAATTGGAAGTAGACTTATTAAAGGAAGGGTTAGTTAATACATTATTAGATGTGCAGTCTTTTGATTTAGAAGCGGTTAATTCTTTAAAAAATAATCCTAATCATTTAGAAATGTCAGCTTCTTTTTATGCTAATCCTTTCATTAAAGGTTGTGCTGTCAATAAATTAGATTTTGGTATTTTAAGTGTTTTAGAAATAGATGTTAATTTTAATTGTAATGTCATTACAGGAAATGATGGCTATTTACGTGGAGCTTCTGGTGGTCATAGTGATGTAGCATACGGTAGTAAAATTGCTATTGTAGCTGCTCCTTTAATTCGAGGACGAATTTCTTCTGTAGTAGATCGTGTACAAACAATAGTTACTCCAGGGAATACTATTGATGTTTTGGTAACTGATTTAGGTATTGCTGTAAATCCGATAAGAACTGATTTACTTATGTGGTTAAAATCAGCCGGAATAGTTGTTAAAGATATTTGTGAATTACGCGACTTGGCTTATAGTATTGTGGGTAAACCATTACCAATTAATTATGATACTAATCGTGTTATTGCCTTGATTGAGTATCGTGATGGTACTTTAATTGATACCGTTTATAAAGTAAAATAAAGAATATATGTTTATTTTAATTTTGGTTATAATATTTAGGTTTATATAATTATTATGTTTTATAAAATGATAGAGCAATATTTAAAAGCCAAAGAAGAAAGATATATATTACAACTTAAAATGTTAAATTATTATCAAAAAGGTCTTCTAACTATTAATTTAAATATTCCAGGAATAATTAAGCTTAAACCTTTATATTTTGAATTTTTTAATTTATTTATGAAAAACATTATAATACCTTTTTTAAAAAAAACACAAATATGTTTGGGTTCTAATGATTTTAGAATATTATTTGATAAAGCTGGTTTTTATGTTAATATAGTTTTAATTACTGCAGAAATGCCCAAATTAATAGAAATTAAAAAAAATTTTTTAATTTTAGAAAAAACTCATATTTGTTTTCGTTTAGTGGATTTAGATATTATCAATTTAAAACATGAAAATGTTTCCCGAAATTTGTTTTATCCACCAAAACCTCGATTATGTTTTATATGTTCGAAAGCAGCTAAAGAATGTGCTTTGAATAAAACACATAACTTAATAGAATTGGGCGCCAAAAGAAGCCTAAATTTCGTGCTATCTAACCAATAGCCAGGGCCGATAAACCCCTGAAAGGATATGGTTGGTCTGTCAAACGAAAGAATGCCAGATTACAGCAGACCATAAAAGTGGATTGAGACGAAAGCAAATTAGTCAAGAAGACTCCGCTACCTAATAATTCCATGGAGAAGCCTGAAATGGCCTAAGAAGGAAAAATGATGTAATGATAAGACCTGTTCCGGAAGTTGCTTAAACGGATAGTCCAGAGTCTACTAATATCTAATTCTGTATTGAGTAGTTTATCATATAAAGAAACCTGGAATCAGCCTCTTAATGAGGATACTTCCCCTAAAGAATTAAGGTAGAAATTTAGAGTAACTTGGAGAATCCTAAAACTAAGTAATTTAATTTACAAATCAGGAAATAGAAGCCCTGATAGTCAAGGATAAAGAATCTTTTTAGTAGTCGTAAGAGTAAACCTAGATGTGGAATAATCCAGTTAATCGTCTTACCAAGAAGAGAGGTAACAACTCTTATAGGGCGAAAGAAGAAAGTAATTTATTAATTATGGAAAGCGGTGTGCTTGGAAACTTGCTCGCACCGTTTGGACGGGGGCTATTGGTAATATTTGATAAAAAACAAATCTTATCAAAGAAACGCCGATAATCTATCCGTATATTAACATTTATCGATGGGCGCCAAAGAGGCCTAAATATCGTGTGATTTAACCAATCACCAGTGCAGATAAACACTGAAAGGATAAGAATGGTTCATTAAACGAAAGAATAGTGAATTACAGCAGTTCTTAAAAGCGGGTTGCGACGAAGTAGTTAGTCAAAAAGATGCCGCCACCTAATAATCCCATGGATAAGCCTGAAATGGCCTAAGAAGCTAAGAAGATGTAATAAGCTAACCTATCTCGCAAACTACTATAAGTGAGCAGTTCAGAGTCTATCAATATTATATCGATATATTGGATAGTTTATCAATTAAAAACCTGGAATCTCACCATTAGTAAATGGTCACTTCCCCTAACGGATTAAGGTAGATATTTAGAGTAACTTGGAGAATCCTAAAAGCTAGTTATTAAATTAACTAATAATGAAATAAAAGTCATTAGGCTCAAGGATAAAGCGACTTTTTAGTAGTCGGAGGAGTAAAACTTAATTTGGAATAATTAAGTTAATCGCCCTCCCAAGATGAAGGTTAACGACCTTTATAGGGCGAAAGAAGTCAGTAATTTATTGCAACTAAAGTCCATTTAGTGTTCAAAAGAGGATAAATTATGGCAAGCCGGATGCTTGGAAACTTGCTTGTCCGGTTTAGATGGGGGCTGTTTGTAATAGATATCAGGAAGGTACATCCTGATTTTAAACGCAAATGTTCTATCCATATAACATTATGATAAATTTTATTTATTCAAATGAAAAATCTAATTTAATGGATTAATAATAATTTGGATCGCTGATAATATATTATGTATTTATTATTTGCTTATTATTTTTATTTATAAATAGCTTTTTATTTTTTTATTTATATCAATTGCAATAAAAGTGGAGGTTTTTTTATGAAAATTATGTCTGTAAATTCTGGTAGTTCCTCTTTGAAATTTCAATTAATTAATATGGTTACAGAAACAATGTTATGTAGTGGTTTATTCGAGCGAATCGGCAATGTTAATTCTATGTTTACTATTAAAACTTTAGATCGCATTTATAAACAAAATATAGCTATTACTGATCATAAATTAGCTATTGAATTATTATTGAAAAAATTAATTGAATTATCAATTATTAAAGAAATTACTGAAATTAAGGGAATTGGTTATCGTATTGTGCAAGGTGGCGAATTATTTCCAAATTCTATTATTTTAACAGATGAAAATCTTGATAAATTGGAAAGTTTAAATAATTTAGCCCCTTTACATAATCCTGTTAATATTTTGGGTGCTCGTTTGTTTAAACAAGTTTTACCCAAAGCTCTTCATGTAGGTGTTTTTGATACTAGTTTTCATCAAACTATTAAAACTTCTAATTTTTTATATGCAGTTCCTTATGAATGGTATAAAAAATATAAAATTCGTAAATATGGTGCCCATGGCACTTCTTGTCGTTTTATTGTTCAAGAAGCACAACGTTTTTTAGCAAAATCTAATTTAAAATTAATTATCTGCCATGCTGGAAATGGGGTCTCTATTACTGCTGTTAATGACAAAGGAGAATCAGTAGATACTTCTATGGGAGTAACACCATTAGCTGGTGTTCCGATGGGTACACGCAGTGGAGACATAGATCCTGCTATTGTTGCTTTAATTTCTAGTTATGAAAATAAAACATCTCAAGAAGTGATTGATGATTTAAATAATAAATCTGGATTATTAGGTATTTCGGGAATTTCGAATGATTGTAGAGATTTAGAAAAAGCTATGTTAGAGGGTAATGCGAAAGCTAAATTAGCTTTAGAGATTCAAATTAAGAAAATTGTGGATTACATTGCCAGTTATTACGTAAAATTAGAAGGTATTGATGCTCTAGTATTTACAGCAGGTGTTGGCGAAAATTCCATTTTTTTTAGATCCGAAATTATTTCAAAATTAGCAGTTTTAAATATTTTTTTAGAACCAACACTAAATGAAAATGGCCCTAAATTAAGAAATATTGCTAGCAAAAAATCTATTATTCCTATTTTAATTATTCCTACTAATGAAGAATTAACTATTGCTCGAGATGTTATGTCTTTTATTTCGGCTAAAAATAATTCAGCTAATTAAAGTAAATGACTAATCTTTTAATCCTTTTATAAGCGCTAAAGAATCCTAAATATTGTGTTATCTCGCCAATAATCAGTGCTGATAAAAATCGAAGGGGCAAAAAAATTATTTAAAGGAAACAATATGGGATTAAAACATTTCTCAAAAGTGGGTTTCGATTAAGTCAGTTATTCAAAATAATATCATCACTAAATGGTTTTAAGGGATAAATCGAAACAGCCTGATAAATAATAAGGATAATGTAATGGTAAAATCTAATTATTAAGCTACTTTAATCGAGTATAAAGGATATTGATAATAAATTAATTTGGTATGGGGTAGTTTATTAACTAACAAAAAGCGCAAAAGGATCGAATTATTAAAAAAATCACTTTAGCCTAAGTAATTAAGGTAGATATTAAAGTAATTTTTAAAAATGTAGTTTCGATTTCTTAATCAAAAAATCTTATTATTATATTATTAAAATCGTTCGACGATAATTCAAAGGGATTGATTATATCATCATCGAAATTGACATCAAAAGGTATTTCGAATCCATCAATCATGATATACTGTTAAGGATGATGAAAATATAAATCAAAAAGGATAAAATCCTCAAAACAATATATTAATAATAAAAAGAAGGGTATCTGTGCATCATTGTTATTAAACTTATCTTAAAAAAAATCTATTATTCCCTTTTCTCATCCAATGTTTTCTTATATTATACATTCAAGACAATAAAAACCAAGTTATTTAATATCTGTAACAAATTTTAAACGGATTATCAACAAAGACAAATCTCAGGTTATTCTGGCGTATAAAAAAACCCCAGTTTTTATCTTACATAGTGAAAACTAATGCCGCCAACAGTAATTAACAAACCATCAAAAAAAATCTCCTTAATGTAAAAAAATCCAAATTTAAATGCTGACGCATAGGACGCCAAAGAGGCCTAAATTTCATGCTATCTAACCAATAGCCAGGGCCGATAAACCTTGAAAGGAGATGGTCGGTTTAGTAAACGAAAGAATACTGAATTATAGCAGACCATAAAAAGCGGGTTGCGACGAAAGCAAATTAGTCAAGATG
>NZ_JAOSIS010000017.1:0-11570 GCF_030586915.1 'Vigna radiata' phytoplasma | reverse complement strand
ATTAATTTCATCTTTTAAATTTGTTAATTTTATGAATTCGTCGTTAAAAGTTTGTTTTATTATGGTATCTAATGATAGTTGTTTATAATTTGTAGATTGATCAATGATCTTTTCCTTTATAAGTTGTGCTTCCACGGGTATATATATGTTTTCTATTGCTATTTTTAGTTCGTCAAGTTCGTTTTTTATATCAGCATTTAAGTGTTCGCTCGTTGCTAAACTCAAAATATCAGAATTTAATTGTCTTAGTTTTTCCGTTTTGTCTTGGAAATTATTACATATCTCTTGAAATTTTGTTAAATTATTTGTTAATAAATCAATAGTTACTTCTTCTGGTTGTGTATTTTGTAAGTATAATGAACTTTCAATTAAATCGTTAATTGTATTTAAATATTCTGTTATTGAATCATCGAGTTCTTTTGATTTTGTTTTTAATGCATCGTTATCTTGGTTTGGTAGATTTTTTACTATATCATCAATGCTATTAATTCGGTTTCGGACTGAAGATATTTTTTCATCTTTTTTATCAAATAATGTTGATTTTAGTTGTTTAATGTTGGCATTTTCATTAAAAAAAGTATATATAGCTTTTTTTATTTGATCATATTCATTGATTAAAGCGTCGCATTGTGACGATAATGATGAATTTTTTGCTATTTCTGGTTTACTTTTAATTTCTTGCAAAAATGCCAATATATCGTCTGCTGTCGAAGTTTCTTCTGTCGTATTAGCTTTTAATAAAAATTTTGAATTTAAAGTTATATAATTAAAAGTAAATAATATTAAAATTATGAAAATATTTAATGAATTTTTAATGTTAAAAAATTTTTTGATATTGTTTATTTTTGTATGCATATATGTAAAATTTATCCTTTCATTAGTAAGATTAAAAAAATAAAAAATCATAATAAATTTGTTGATATTTTAATCTTATACAAGATTAATTCTAACATATTTTTTTTTTAAGATAATGT
This sequence comes from 'Vigna radiata' phytoplasma, assembly GCF_030586915.1. Lineage (NCBI taxonomy): Bacteria > Bacillati > Mycoplasmatota > Mollicutes > Acholeplasmatales > Acholeplasmataceae > Candidatus Phytoplasma > 'Vigna radiata' phytoplasma. The sequence goes on along the minus strand of NZ_JAOSIS010000017.1, from coordinate 10,596 downwards.
TTTATAAAAATTTTATTGTTAATTTTTTTAATTTTTTTTATATTTAATGGTTTAAAAAATTATTAATTTTAAATTAAAAATCAATTAAGTTCGATAAAATGATTATTTTAATATTGACTTTAATGGTTAATGTTGTTAGAATAAAAAGCAGTTTAATTAATTGAATTTTTTAATTTTGATTACGAACTATAAATATTCGAAATATTTAATTTGGGTTAAAAAAATTTAATATGTGAAGTTTTATTTAAGTGAGTATTTTGATATTTTGTTTATTTTATTTTTTATTTAAAATTATTTTATTTCAGATTATTATGAAAATGCATTTAGGCCCGTTGGAGAAATGGTTAACTCACATGCCTTTCACGCATGCATTCACGGGTTCGAATCCCGTACGGGTCACCAGAGTTAAAATTATTTTGTTTTTATAAATATTGCACCCATAGCTCAACTGGATAGAGCATCTGACTACGGAGGGCGCAAAAGATGCGCATAATTCCGCTATTTAACGCATAGCCTGGAGCGATAATCTCCAGAGGTCACGTAAACACTGTAAGGTGGGCTTGATTAATTGTCTCGAAAGAGTAATTAATAACAGCAAAAGCACGCAAGCGCGATGAGACGAAATATCTAGTCAATAAGTCGGCGCCAGACCAGAAGTCAAGGAGAAGGTGAAAATCCCTAATCAGTTAAAAAGCGTGGTAATTTCAGAGACATCTTCGGTAAGATATTGATAATAATAACCGAGATTTTGAAGGTAAAAGATATAGATTCGTAGTATCTTTTAATTATCTGTAAAGTTAGTTCAACTGACTCTTCAAACAAATACCTTTTTATGTTTTTTAAAATACATAAATGCCTCAATTTAATAAATAAATTGTAAACTGAACCTAAAACTTCACGTAGAATTATGTCGTAACTTTGATCTCCCTAAAGATAGATTTTTGATAAAAATCTTAAAACAGCCAGTGGCTGATCCAAGGGAAAAGTGAAACTTAGAGTAGTCGTCAGTTTAATTCTAAAATTGGAATATTTTAGAAGAACCTGATCACGGCGAAGGATAATAACCTTTACAAGGCGAAAGAGTTTCAATATCTTTCAGTTTTTTTATTTAATAAACTTAAAAATTAGTATTTAACTATTTTATCAATCCGCGTTAAGGTTCTTTTTTAATTTATGGATAATTTAACTTAAAAAATTTTTTCTAAAAATTTATTAAAATTTTTGTGATTATTATTTTTTATTTAATCATATTTATTTTTAAAATTTTTTAGTACCGGAGTAGATGAATAAATTATTAATATCTAATAGTTTTTTTTGATTTTAAGTTATTAAAATCTAATTCATCAACTATATGTTTAAAATCGATATAAACCTAAACCGGTTTAAACGAGTGATTATTTAGTGGATATTTTAAAATATAATAACATACTATTAATATGAGTTAGTAATAATTTTTTTATGTATTTAAATAACAAAACAAAGATATTAGGAGCCGGATGTTTGGAAACTTACTTGTCCGGTTCTGTGGGGGGCTAATTTCGAATATGAAATCTAATTAATTATTTTTCTAAACCGATTTAATCTATCCTAATTCAGAAGGTTGGGGGTTCAAATCCTCTTGGGTGTGCCATTCATTATTATTATTATTTGTCGGGAAGTAGCTTAGTTTGGTTAGAGCGCCTGGTTTGGGAGGGCGAGAAAGATGCCCAAAATTTTTAGTGGCTTAACCATCCACCATCATTATGATAATATGATGCAACATATATCTGGTTAATTAAATCGAAAGATTAATTGATTATAGCAAGATATAAAAGCGCATTGAGTAAAATAATTTTTACAATAGATTAGTGCAAGTTGAATGATGACTATGGATAAACTTTAATTAGAGTCTAAGAGAATTAAGAAATCGATTTTAATAAAGATAAACTAATAATTTTAGTTATTTTGAAGTTTTATTTTAATTTGTCCCAAGATTAAAATAATTATCACCTTTAGTTTTTTAATTAAAGGACTACATTTAAGATTCGCCTATTTTAAATTTTTTGATTAAAACAGATTTTAATTTATTATAGGTTATCTCACCTAAGGTCATCGGGTAAATAATTTGGAGTAACTTCTATCTCCCTAAACTGTATTATATCTTTTATAATTTTAAATTTATAATGCGGCAAGGGAAAAGCAAAACCATAGTAGTCATGGTGTATTCAAGGTAAGTTTTGGAATATTCTTATCATATGATCCCATTTAAGAGATTAGGAAAACTAATTACAAGGCGAAAGGGGCAAAATAATTTCTATTTATAATTGAATATCTCTAAAGTTAATAAAATTTAAATTTTATTCGTTAGAAATATTGAAATGAAATTATTTAAACGCCGTATACTTGGAAACTTGTTTGTACGGTGTTGTGTGGGGCTTGTTGTAATAATGAAAAAATCATGAAACGCAATAATTCTATCACAATCCAGGAGGTCGCGGGTTCGAATCCTGTCTTCCCGACCATTTTATTATTAATTTTAAATTTAATTTATCTAAAATTATGCGAATGTCGTATAATGGTTATTACCCTAGCCTTCCAAGCTAGATATGTGGGTTCGATTCCCATCATTCGCTCCAGTTTTAAATTAAAATTTATACAATAATAATTTGTAGCTATCTTATATAAAAAAATATTCTATTTTTAAATTTCGTCTTTTAATTTATTATTGTATTAATTTTATTTTATATTTTTATAAAAAAAACTATTTAAAAGATGCTTGACATTATTATTTGATTTTAATATAATTTGATTATCTATCTGTTTTATTGGGGTTTATTTTAAAGTTTTACCATTTCTTTTGGTAGTTTTTATTATATATTATGATTTTCATTGTTATTTTAAATGTTGCTGTTATGTCGGATATTATTGTTTTATAAATTTAATAACAAAATTTAAATATTTTTTTATTTTATTTAATTGGTTAATGTTTTATTATATATTTAATTTTACAATTTATATAAAATTTTATAATTTATATAAATTATTAATTGACAATTGTTATTAATTGTTTAAATGGAGATTTTTTGAATTTATGACTAATAATACTACAGTATTTTATAATAAAAACTTAACTGATTTAAATCGCACTTCTAGTATGAGTGAAAATGATTTAAAAAGAAAATGGTATATTATCGATGCCAATCAAAAAGTTTTAGGAAGAATAGCGACAAAAATTTCTTCTATTTTGATGGGTAAACATAAAACTGTTTATACTCCTCATATCGATAATGGTGATTATGTAATAGTTATTAATGCTAAAAAAGTTAATTTAACAGGAAAAAAAGTTAATCAAAAAAAATATTATAGACATTCAGGATATCCTGGCGGCTTGACTCAAGTAAAGTTTCAGGAAATGATGCAAAAATTTCCTAATAGAATCATTGAAAAAGCGGTTTTTGGTATGTTACCTAAACATAAATTAGGTAACAAAATAAGAAAAAAATTGTTTGTTTATGCTGATAATATTCATAAACATAAAGCTCAAAATCCAGAAAATTTAGAGGTATAATTTTAATATGACAATAATACAATTTAATGGAACTGGCAGGCGTAAAACTTCTGTTGCAAGAACTATTTTAAGAACAGGTTCAGGAAATATTATAATTAATAACAGAAATTTTGAAGAATATATATCATCCCCTATTAATCGTTCGGAAATTTTAAAACCTTTAAAATTAACTAATGAGTTAAATTGTTATAATATTCAAGTTATTGTTCATGGTGGAGGCTCTACCTCTCAAGCAGAAGCTATTCGTTTGGGCATTTCTAGAGCTTTGTTAAGAGCTAAACCATCTTTGAGAAGTATTTTAAAAAAAGCAGGTTTTTTAACTAGAGATGCTCGTATTGTAGAACGCAAAAAACCTGGTTACAGAAAATCACGAGCTCGTCCTCAATTTTCTAAACGTTGATGTTTTTATAATTTTCATTTTTATTTATTATTGAAATTAAATTTTTAAATTTAAATGATTAGTTTTGGTTTTCTTAAAAAAGGGGATAGTTATGGAATCTGTGAGATTGCGTTATGCGCCAAGTCCGACTGGTAACGGGTTACATATCGGCAATGCTAGAACAGCATTTTTTAATTATTTATTTGCTCATTTATTTAAAGGTTCTTTTATTATTCGTATAGAAGATACAGATACTATTCGTAATATAACTGGTAGCGAAGAAAAACAACTATCACAATTGAAATGGTTAGGTTTGGATTGGTCTGAAGGTCCTGATATCGGAGGATGTTATGGTCCTTATCGGCAATCCGAAAGATTATTGATTTATGAAAAATACACACGATTATTGTTGGAAAAACAATTAGCATATAAGGTTTACTCTGATGAAAATAAAAATGATTATGTAGTTCGTTTTAGAGTACCTAAAGATCAACAATATTCTTTTGTAGATTTAATTCGTGGTCCTATTAAATTTGCCAGTAAAGATATTGAAGATTGGATTATATTAAAGGAAAATGGTTATCCTACTTATAATTATGCTGTCGCAATAGATGATCATTTGATGAAAATTTCTCATATTTTTCGAGGAGAAGAGCATATTACTAATACCCCTAAACAAATAATGATTTATCAAGCTTTTAACTGGGATATACCCTGTTTTGCTCATATGTCATTAATTTTAGATAAAAATAAAAAAAAAATGAGTAAACGTAATTTCGATGCGATTCAATTTATTGAACAATATCAAAATTTAGGTTATTTACCGGAAGCAATTTTGAATTTTTTGTTTTTTTTAGGGTTTTCTCCGCAAACTAATCAAAATATTTTGAACAAAGAGCTTATGATTAATTTATTTAATGTTAAGCGTTTTATTAAAGATCCTGCTGTTTTCGATATTGATAAATTAAATTTTATCAATAAAGAATATTTAAAAAAATTATCTTTAGAAGAATTAGTTATTAGAGTAAAATTTTTTTTTCAACAATTTAATATTGATTTACAAGACGATCAATTAAGTAAATTAGTTATTTTATTACGTGATAGATTATGCTACGTAAAAGAAATTATTGAAATTTATAGATGGTTTTTTGAAACTGAACACAAAATAACAGATGAATTAAAACTTTTTTTACTAAAAAATAAAGGATACGAAGTTATACCTATTTTGTCGGAATTGTTGAATAAATTGGATATTTTTCAATCTTTAAATTTAAAACAAATAATTTTAAATTTAAAAAATCATTTTAATATAGAATTAAAACTTTTATTTAAAATAGTTAGAATATTATGTACTTGTCAATTACAAGGTCCTAATTTATTTGATTATCTAGAACTTTTAGGTAAAGATAAAGTATTAAATAATTTAGAAAAATTTAAACTAATTTCATGATTCATTATTTGATTAGAATAATTTTATTTTTTTCTTTTTTTTGATAAAAATAAATGTTATTTATAAAGTATAAAAAAATTTAAAGATATAAAAAGGTTTTTTAATGTTACAACTTTATAATTCTTTAACTGGTATTAAAGAGGATTTTCATCCTTTGAATGGTTCGCTAGTTAATATTTATGTTTGTGGTCCTACCGTCTATGATCATCTTCATATAGGTAATATTAGATCTTTAATTTTTTTTAATCTGTTAAAAAAATATTTAATGTTTATAGGCTTTAAAGTTTTTTGGGTTGTAAATATTACCGATTTGGATGATAAAATTATTAAAGTTGCTATTAAAAATAAAAGTACTGAGAGACAAATAGCTAATTACTATAAAGAACATTTTTTTAATTTGTTAGATAAATTAGATATTCACGGAATTGATAAGTTCCCTTTGGTGACTGATTATATAAATCAAATGATTATATATATTAGTTTACTTTTAAAAAAAAAATATGCTTATCTTGGTGATAAAGGCATTTATTTTTGTACTAATAGTATTATTGATTATGGTCGCTTAAGTAGTCAAAATATTGATAAATTATATAAAAATGTTCATCGAAAAAATGTTTTTTTAAAACAAAATTCAGAAGATTTTGTTTTATGGAAAAAAACTGATATCGGTATTCGTTATTCAAGTCCTTGGTTTTTGGGTAGACCTGGATGGCATACTGAATGTGTAGTAATGATTAGAGAGATTTTTCGGAATACTATTGATATTCATGGTGGAGGTCATGATTTAAAATTTCCTCATCACGAAAATGAACAAGCTCAATTTATAGCTAGCGACGGTAAACCTTTAGCTCGTTATTTTATGCATGTAGGACATGTTAATTATCATAATCATAAAATGAGTAAATCTTTAAATAATGTTATTTTAGTGAAAGATTTATTGATGGATATTAAAGAACCTAATGTGATTAAATTTTTATTTTGTCATTTTCATTATTTAAAACCAATCAATTATACTAAAGCCTTAATATATGATATTAAGTTTAAGTACTTTAAAATAGTAAAAATTTTAAACAAAATTAATTTTATATTAGTAATTAATAATTTTTATAATTATGAAATAAATAAAAATTATTTACAAAAATTTCATAAATTTATGCAAAATGATATTGACACTCCTAATGTTGTTACTTTGATTGAACAATTATTAAAAAATATTTCCAAAAATATAAATAATTTATTGGTATTATCGGAATTATATTATACTTTAATTTATATTTTAAATAATTTAGATATTTCGGTTACATTAAATAATGTAACAGAACAAATGATTGAATATTATTATTTATGGCAACAAGCTAAAAATATAAAAGACTTTAATCAAGCAGATTTTTTTAGAAATATTTTATTACAAAAAAATTTTATTTGATCGTTGATTTTAAGTAATTATTATTTTGGAGCAGGTGAAAATATGAATAACGATTTTAATAAAACAAGTTTGGAAAATTCTGCAATTAATAATTTTTCGCATCAAGATTTAAGCAATTTAGGTCTTACTAATCATGAAGTAAATCAAAGATTGAAAAATCAAAAACAATATAAATCAATCAATAATGATAAAAGTATTTTAAGTATTATTGGGAATAATTTGTTTACATGTCTAAATTTGTTATTACTTTTTATTGTTATTGTTATTTTGAAAATTCGACGTTATGATCAATTATTTTTTTTAATAGTTAATTCTTTGAATATTATTATTAGTATTATTCAAGAAATTAAAATAAAAAAAACTTTAGATAAAATTAATTTAATTTTACCTAATAATATTAAAGTTGTTCGAAATGGTCATATTATAGAAATTTTAAGTTCTAATTTAGTTTTAGGCGATTGTTTAGTTTTAGATTTAGGAAATCAAATTGTTGCTGATGCTCGTGTTAAATATGGAGTTTTAGAAGTTAATGAATCATTTTTAACAGGAGAATCTAAATCAGTTTTGAAAAAAACAGGTGATATTTTATATTCTGGTAGTTATATTGTTTCAGGTTCAGCTTATGCAGAAGTTATCGCTTTAGATGAAGACACTTATGTTTCTAATTTGATTAAACAAGCTAAAAAATATCAAAATATTAAAACACCTTTAATAAAAACATTTTCCGCTTTGGTAAAATTAATTTTTTTTGTAACTATACCTACTACTATAATTTTATTTTTTTCTTATAAATCTAATTTTTATAATTTTTCTGATGATTATTTATTGGGGATATGCGGGTTCATGCTTGGTATGACGCCTTCTGGATTATTTTTGTTAATGAGTATGATTTCTATTTTAGGTTTTATTCGCTTATTTAAACGTAAAGCTTACATGAAAGATTTATTAGGGATTGAGATGTTGTCTCAAATAAATATATTATGTTTAGATAAGACTGGTACTATTACTGATGGAAAAATGAGTGTTCAAAAAGTTTTAAATTACTTTAATGATGATGTTATTTCTTTAAACGTTTTAATGGCTAATTTTGTTCAACATTTTTCTAATAACAATCCTACTCAACAAGCTTTGTATAATTATTTTAATGGTTATTTGAATTCTAATATTATTTATAAAGTACGAGATTTGCAATCTTTTTCTAGTATAAGAAAATATAGCGCTATTGAATTTGAAAAATTAGGTACATTTTTATTGGGTGCTCCGGAATTTGTTTTAAAACAAAAAAATGATATTATTGATAAAGATGTTTCAAAATATACTAATTTAGGATATAGAGTATTATTATTAGTTCGTACTAATGATATTTTATCTAATATTAATAATAATACAGATTATCAAGTTATCTCTTTAATTTTGTTAGAAGATATTATTAAAAATGATGCTGTTGAAACTATTAATTATTTTAAAAAATTAGGAATTAAAATAAAAATTATTTCTGGTGACAGTGCTTTTACTACAGGTTTTATAGCTAAACGAATTGGTTTAATTGATTCAGTGTCAGACAAATCTATTAATTTGACTAATTTTAAATCTGAGCAATTGTTGGATATATCAACTAAATACGATGTTTTTGGTAGGGCTACTCCGGAACAAAAACAAATATTAATCTCTTCTTTAAAGAATAATAATCAAAAAGTTGCTATGATTGGAGATGGAGTGAATGATATTTTAGCTTTTAAAACAGCAGATTTATCTATCGCTATGGCTTCTGGTAGTAAAGCTGCTCAAAATGTGGCAAATTTAATTTTAATAAATTCTAAATTTAATTCTTTACCAGTTGTTTTTTTAGAAGGACGTAGATTAATTAATAATTTAGAAAAAAATTCGATTGTTTTTTTAACTAAGACTATTTTTACTTTTTTATTAGCTTGGATTACAATAATTAATAATTTTTTTTGTAAGAATCTAATTTTTTTCCCTTTTACTCCTTTGCAATTAAACTTTATTGATATTTTTTTTATAGGTATACCTTCTTTTTTCTTATCTTTAGAAGCTAATTATAAACCTTTAAATAATTTTTTTATTAGGGATGTTTTAAAAAAATCAGGAATTTATGGATTATTAATTAGTGTCAATTATATTTTGATATTAACTTTATATAATGGATTACCTAATACTTTTCAATCTAATTACCAAATATCCTATTTATTAACTTTAGTAACTGCTTTTATTTTTAGTAATATTTTATTTATAAACTGTCGTCCTTTTAATAAGTTTAAATTATTATTGTTTTCTGTAATTATGTCTATTTTCTGTTTATTAGTTATTATGTTGATATGGCAAGTTCCTTTTATTCGTGAAATTGCAGCGGCTATTAGATATGTTATGTTTACTAAAACTTTTGATTTTTTTCTATTATTTATGATTAATTTGTTAATATTATGGCGAATCAAGAAATAATATTAAATTAAATTTTATTTTGATTTTTTTTTGAAAGAATTATATTATATGGTAATTATTTATGGTAAAAATATAATTAAAGAAGCTATCAAAGCTCAACGAAAAATTTATGTTTTATATATTAACCCTCTTATGAAAGATAAAGCTTTTTTGAATTTTATATTTCAATCTTATCCGAATTATTGTTATTTAGATAAACATCAATTAAATAGTAAAGTTCAAAATAATAATCATCAAGGTGTAGTGGCAGAAGTTCAAGATTATTTTTATAGAAAAGATTTATTGACATATTTAATAGAAAAATCCAATAAAATAGTTAAATTTTTAATTTTGGATGCTATTCAAGATCCTCATAATTTGGGGGCAATTATACGCACTGTAGAAGCAAGTGATTTTGATGGTATTATTGTTAGCAAAAAGCACCAAGTACCTTTGAATAGTACAGTAGCAAAAACTTCTAGTGGAGCTTTAGAATATGTTAATATTTTTTTAGTATGTAATTTATATCAAACTATTTTAACTTTACAAAAATTTAATTTTATAATTATCGGAACTGAAATCGGATTAGATAAAAATATAGATATTATTCCCGTAGAACAATCATTAGCTATTATATTAGGCAACGAAGGTATAGGGATGCGTCCTTTGTTAAAAAAAAAATGTAATTTTTTAGTTAGTATTCCGACACAAGGTATGGTGAATTCATTAAATGTTAGTGTTTCTGCAGCAGTCATTATTTTTTATTTATATATGAAAAATAAAAAATATTAATTTATTTACAATTTAATCATGTTATAATATTGAGAAAAGTTATCTTGATTTAAAAATTTATAATTATATTTTTTATTTATTTTAATTTATATTAATTAATTATTAAATTTTATAAAATTGTCGAGATTTAAAAAAAGAATATAAGAAAAATGGTTAAGAGTAATATTTTAATATGTAAGGTTTGTTTAAGTCGTAATTATCGTGTAAAGGTTCATAATCGCAATCAAAAATTAGTTTTAAATAAATATTGTTGCTATTGTAAAAAGCATATTATTCATGAAGAAACGAGATAAATAAAATTATCTTAATATAAAGGAGATAGCTATGGCATATAAAAAGTTTGAAGAAAAACCAACCATTCCTTTAATGCAAATATTAAGGGAAGAATATAGTTTAATTAATGTTTTTTGTGTTTTTTTATCTATGATTTTTCTAGGGATATGTTGTAATTTTATACATAATTCTACAGATCAAAAAACTTTGAGTATTTATTTATTATCTTTATCCAGTGTTTTCTTTGTGATTAGTATTTTTCCTTTTATAAGGAAAATTTTTTTTGATAT
>NZ_JAOSIS010000016.1:0-11785 GCF_030586915.1 'Vigna radiata' phytoplasma | reverse complement strand
ACCTGACCACGGCAAAGGGTAATAACCTTTACATGGCGAAAGAGTTTCAATATCTGTAATCAGATATTAGGCGCCGGATGCTTGGAAACTTGCTTGTCCGGTTCTGTGGGGGGCTAATTGCGAATATTAAAGTTAAATTATCAATGTACTTTCTAAACCGAGTTAATCTATCCCGATTTAAAATTATTAAAAAAAGGTGGTATTATGTTTGCATTACCCAATTATATTATCTATATTATATGTATTATTATTATTATTAGTGTGCTTTTTTCTTCAGAAACAGATGTAACTGATGTGTTTGCCGAACAATATGGAACTTTTAAAAGTAATAAGAGTATAGATAAATTTAATCGTTTTATTAGTGTTTTGATTTTAATTCTCTTTTTACAATTATTTATGCAACAATCAATATTATGATTATTTAAATAATAGTTTATATATTAATAGGATTAAAATCATTCTCAATATGCAAAAAATATCCATTTTAGTATATTTTTTATATCTTTTTATTGTAATTTATGTTATAATAAAGCAACGTATTGATTAGATGATTTTAATTTTGTGGATGTAAATAAAATTATTTACTTATTTACTGAAAAAATGAAATTAATAAACTGTTTACTGATATATTAAAATGATAAAAAAAGGAGAAATAATAATTACATGCCAAAAGTTATTACGCGCGAAAATGAACAAATTGAAGATGCATATAAACGTTTTAGAAGAGAAGTTTCTAAATCGGGTATTACCGCTATAGTTCGTCAAAGAGCATTTTTTATCAAACCTAGTGTAGCTAGAAAAATGCGTGCTAAAAAATTTCAATCAAAAAAACGTTAATAAAATAGTTTTTTATTTTTATCAAAAACTTTTTTTATTTTAGATAAATTTTTAGATAAATTATAAATTTTTTCAGTTTTTATTTTTATTTATTAAAATTGCAAAATATAAATGGCGATAATAAATAAAAGCAAATTCTGAATTTATTTTTTGTGATTATGCAAATTTAGCAAATTTTGATTTTTGGATAAGATTTGAATTATGGATGTTAAAATAATAAATAATACTAATTTTGAAATTAATAATTTAAGTATTGTTTTGACGCAAATATTTCAAAATTTGGATATAGGTAAAAAAATGAATATTATTTTTGTTAGCGACAAATATATGAAAAAAGTTAATAATTTTTATTTAAAAAAAAATTATACTACTGATGTTTTAGCTTTTAATGATTATACAAATGATATTTCTTTAGGTGATATTTTAATTGCTTTACCAAAAGCTTTTAAACAAGCTATCCAGCATAATATTCGTGATGAACAAGAGATTAGTTTTTTGGCTTTACATGGTTATTTTCATTTAAAAGGTTATGAAGATAAAACAGAAGAATCATTATGCGAAATGATTGATTTACAGCAAAAAATCTTAAAAAAACATAATTTACATTTTGATTATTATTAAAATCAAAAAATTTTATTAGGCTATTTTATTTATAAAAAAGGAGGGGTATTTTGTTTAAATCAGGATTTATTTCTATTATTGGTAATACTAATGTAGGAAAATCTACCCTTATTAATGCTTTAATTAATCAAAAAATATCTATAACTAGTTATAAGTCTCAAACTACACGGGATGCTATTATAGGTATTGATACTTCTTCTTGTTATCAATTTATTTTTATTGATACTCCTGGTTTACACGCGAATAATAAGTATTTATTAAATAAAATGATGTATCAAGTAACTTTAAAAAGTTTAAATGAAGCTGATGTTATTTTATTGGTAGTAGATCGGGAATATAAACAAACTTCTCGAGAACAAAAGTTTTTAGATCTTCTTAGAAAATATAATAAAAAAATTATTTTAGTAGTTAATAAAATGGATTTGTATAAAAAAATAGTTATTGATAAAATTATTTTAAGTTATGTTAAAAAATTTAATTTTGATGCCGTTGTCCCTATATCATCTATTAACAACAATAATAATAATATAAATATTTTAAAACAACATATTTTAGAATTTTTACCTGAAGGCGAAAATTATTATCCATCTCATATTAAAACAAATATAAACCAAAATAAATTTATATCGGAACTTATTAGAGAAAAAATTCTTTATTATTTGCATCAAGAAATTCCTCATGCTTCCACTGTTTTGATCGAAAATATTTCTCCGATAAACTCTTCTGCTGTTGTTAATATTTCGGCACTAATTTTAATTGAAAAAAATAATCAAAAAAAGATTTTAATAGGTAATCAAGGGAATATGTTAAAAAAAATAGGCATTGAAGCTCGAAAAGATATTGAACAAATTTTAAATAAAAAAATTTATTTAGATTTATGGGTTAAAGTTGAAAAAAAATGGCGTAATAATATTAATTCTTTAAGAAAAATCGGAATATCAATTAATTTTAATTAAAAATAGCAAAGGATAAAGAAATGTTTTCTTTACAAGAGTTAATTAGTTTTGCAAAACAAAATGGTTTTATTTTTCCAGGAAGTGAAATTTATGGAGGTTTAGCCAATACTTTTGATTATGGACCTTTAGGGTGCTTATTAAAACAAAATATTAAAAAAGCTTGGCAAAAAAAATTTTTTCAAGAGAGAGAAGATACATTATTGTTAGATAGTTCTATAATATTAAATACCAAAGTTTGGGAAGCTTCCGGACATATTAAAAATTTTACTGATCCTTTAGCGGAAAATAAAGATACTAATAAACGTTATCGAGCAGATAAATTAATTCAAAAACATAATCCAAATATTGATGTTCATGGAATGTCTTTAGAATCAATGACTCAATATCTTATTAAGTATCGTTTGTTAAATACTTCTAATTGGTCTACGGTTAAACAATTTAATTTGTTATTCCAAAGTCATCAGGGTTCAGTGCCATCTAATAATAATATAATTTTTTTAAGACCAGAAACTTGTCAAGGTATTTTTGTTAATTTTAAAAATATTTTAAATACTTCTAGAAAACGAATACCTTTTGGTATTGGTCAGATCGGCAAATCTTTTCGTAATGAAATTACTCCAGGAAATTTTATTTTTCGAACTTGTGAATTTGAACAAATGGAATTAGAATTTTTTCATCATCCTCAAGAAACTCAAAAATGGTTTGATTTTTGGAAAAAATATACTTATGATTTTTTGCTTGATTTAGGTTTAAAAACGGAAAATTTAAAATTTAAAGATTATAATAAAACAGAATTAAGTCATTATGCTAGCAATACTACTGATATTTTATTTAATTTTCCTTGGGGTTTTGATGAGCTATGGGGGATTTCTGCTCGTAATGATTTTGATTTAAAGCAACATCAAGAGCATTCAGGTATAGATTTAAGATATTCAGATCATCAACAATGTAATAAATTTTATCCTTTTGTGATAGAGCCTTCTGTAGGAGTCGAAAGATTATTATTAGCTGTTATGTTAAATAGTTTACAAAAAGAAACTTTAACAAACCAAACAGAGAGAATATTATTTAAGATACATCCGTTTTTAGCTCCTTATAAAGTGGCAATTTTGCCTTTGATTAAAAATATTCATCGAGAAAAAGCTAAACAAATACAACGTTTTTTATGTAATTATTTTGAAGTTATTTATGATGAAACTCAAAGTATTGGCAAAAGATATAGAAGACAAGATGCTATAGGTACACCTTATTGTTGCACAATAGATAATCATACTTTAGAAAAAAATATTGTATCTATAAGAGATCGAGATTCTTTAAATCAAGAATTTATACCCTTGGAACATCTTAAGGATTATTTGGTAGATAAAATATCTTTTTAATAAATTATTAAAATTAATTGATCTAAACTGGATAATATAAAAATAAATATGAACCATATGAGAAAAAAATTATCATTTATTGAGCAAATTAATAAAAAAATACCTATTCATGAATTAGTTAGCCGATATGCCGGAATAACTTTAGAAAAAAAAGGAAAAAACTTTATGAGTTTATGTCCTTTTCATAAAGAAAAAACTCCTTCTTTTTCTGTTTCACCAGAAAAAAATATTGCTGTTTGTATGGCCTGTCATGAAGGGGGTAGTCCAACGGCTTTTTGGGCTAAATTAAAAAAAATAACTTTAGAAGCAGCTGCCCACGAATTAAATTATAAATTTAATTTACAAATATTAAGTCAACCACAAGATTATGTAAACAATAAATTGATAAATATTTTAGAACATACCCAAGATTTTTTTAAAACCGCTTTAGAATGTATTTTAAATGATATCGAAAATCATTATGTTTTAGATTATTTATTAAAAAAACGTAAATTAAATTTAAAATTAATTAAAAAATTTAATTTGGGTTATGCACATGCTCATCCTAAAGCTCTTCAAAATCATTTATTAAATAAAGGTTTTGAAATAAAAGATTTATTATCATTGGGTTTGGTTGTCCCATCCAAAGATGATTCTCAACAATATCGTGATTTTTTTTATGATCGAATTATGTTTCCTTTAACTAACGAAAAAGGTCAAGTTATAGGTTTTGTCGGCCGATCTTTGAAAACAGATCCTAATAATCCTAAATATTTATTTAATAATGAAACAGTTTTATTTAAAAAAAGTAATTTATTATATAATTTATTTGAAAGTTGTGAATTTATTAAACGAAATCAAGATGTTATTTTATGCGAAGGTATTTTTGATGTTATAGCTTTTTATAAGTTTAACATTTATAACACTATTGCTATTTTAGGTACTCAATTAACTCCAAAACACATTGATTTGTTAAAACAAAATGCTCAAAAAATTATAATTGCATTCGATGGTGATGAAGCGGGTATAACAGCTACATATAAAATAGCTGATATGTTAACAAAACAAAAGTTACAGGTTTTTATTTGGCATCCACCTAATGGTAAAGATCCAGATGATTTTTTTTCAAATTTAACTGAATCAGAATTATTTAATTATGAAAATTTGTTGCAAAAATCTCAAGATTATGTTTTTTATATGATCGAAAAATATTTACAACAAGATATAGAAATAACAATTTTAAATCGCCATATCTTTAATTTAATTAAAAATTATGATGATAAAATTAAATATGATTATTGCAAAAATATTTATAAAAAATATTCTCTTTTTATAAATAATGATATTCATCATAAAAAAATCATGAATCAAAATGATTATACAATTCTGATGCGTCAAAAGTATTTTCAAGAAGTTCAAAAACCAACCCAAAATATTATAAGTCTTGTAGAAAAAGAAATTTTAATTGAAATTTTATTAAATTCAGAACATTTAAAATCAATTAAACACGATATTTATGATCATGTCGTTTCTAATATAAATTTTTTAAAATTAATAGATAAAATTGATGTTTATTATCAAAATGATGCAACAGAAAATGAAATAAAAAATGGTATAGATATAGATCGTTTTATGGAAGTTTATCGCGATTTTATATCAGAATTATCAAAAGAATTTGATATTTATGGTTTATTTTTAGAAATTAAAAATAACTATTTATTTAAAAAAAAAATACGTATACGGAAAGCTGAAAGTTTAAATGAATTTTATTGTTATTTAAAAATGCATTTAATGGATCAAATTCGACAAGAATTAAAAATTCTTAAAAATAAATTGCAAAATTTATCAGAACAAATTATAAACACTAATAACAATGAAGATAATGATCTGAAACAATTAATATTAGAAATAGCCCATAAACAAAAAGAGTTATTAAAGTTAAAAAATATAGGAGTTCATGATGAATCTAAAAATGACAATTAAAAAAATCTACAAACAAAAAATTTTGCAATTTGAAAAAAAAGGTGAAACAGTTTTAGTTGATATTTTAAAAAAAGAATTAAAATGGTTTAGTTATAATGTTAAAGACATAAATAATATTTATCGAAAAATTTTTAAATGTTTGTTAACAGCTAGTAAAATAATTAATAAAAAAACATCTAAAAATTTTAAATCAAAAAAAACTCAAAATGAATTAGAAAATGCTGATTATGATATGTTAGATATAGAAGATTTAGAAGATGAAAATATTAATATCGAAACTATTCGTTCCGAAGAAATACAGGAAGATATTAATTTAAAAAAAATTGCCAATTCAATTAAAGTTGATGATCCTGTAAGAATGTATTTAAAAGAAATTGGACAAATCCCTTTATTAACTTTAGAAAAAGAAAAAGAAAATTCTAAATTAGTTTATGAAGGAGTAAAAGCTAGACAAAAAATAGAAGATTTTAAAAATAAATTAATTTCTATAACTGACGAGGAATTAGAAAAACTCCAAATATCAATTAATAAAGCTGTTATAGCAAAAAATAAATTAATTGAAGCTAATTATCGATTAGTGGTATCAGTAGCTAAATTATATATAGGCAGGAAAATTAAATTTTTAGATTTAATCCAAGAAGGTAATATGGGATTGATGAGAGCTGTAGATAAATTCGATTATACAAAAGGTTTTAAATTTTCTACTTATGCAACTTGGTGGATTAGACAAGCTATTACTAGAGCTGTTGCCGATCAATCTCGTACTATTCGATGTCCGGTTCATGTTTCAGATATTTTAAATAAAATTTCGCGTTTAAGAGGTAAATTAACTCAAGATTTAGCTCGAAAAGCAGAAAATCATGAAATAGCTAAGGCTATGAATATAGAAACAAAAAAAATTAATGATTTACAAATGATTGAAAAAGAAACGATTTCTTTAGAAACATCTATTCGTGATGAAGATGATTCTTCTTTAGGTGATTTTATTAGCGATCCTAACGCTATTTCGCCTCATGATTATATGTTACAAGAAACTTTAAAAAAAACTTTAGAAGAATCGCTTGAAGAAGCTTTAACCCCTAGAGAGCAACTTGTTTTGAAAATGAGATATGGAATTTTAGAAGGCGATAATAGAGTACATACCTTAGAAGAAGTTGGAGCTAAATTGGGTGTGACACGCGAACGTATTCGCCAAATAGAAGCTAAAGCTTTAAGACGTTTAAGATCACCTTCAAGGCAAAATAAATTAAAGATTTTATACAAAAATATAAATAGAAAATAAATATGAAAAGAATTTTATTTATAGCTTCATTAATTAAAAATTATAATACAGTAGCTGATATTGGTACAGATCATGGATTAGTATTAAAAAAAGCGTTAGATTTAGGTTATATTTGTAAAGGAATTGCCGCAGATATCAGTCCTAAAGCTTTATCGAATGCTCGTAAGAATTTAAAAAATTATCCTGTTCAATTTTTTGTTAGCGATGGTTTTAAAAATATTTATTCGGATTTCGATTTAGCGGTTATTTGTGGTTTAGGAGCTTATACAATTATAAATATTTTAAAAACTGCTCCAATTACTAAACCATGTTTATTAGGTTGCCAAAGTAAAATACATTTATTATTTAATTGGTTAAAAAATAATAATTTTTTAATTATAAAACATTACATTTTTTCGGATAAATTTGATTATATTTTTTTTAAAATTCAACCTAAAAATATTAATTTTTAGTTATTTTTTTCTTGAAATGATAAGATAATAAGTAGTTAATTATAAAATATTAATAATAATTAATAAATTTACCTTTATAAATTAATTATAAATTGTATATTTCTAGTATAATATAAGTTGTTTTTTGAAAATGTTTGAGTAGCTCAGCAGGATAGAGCAACGGCCTTCTAAGCCGTCGGTCGGGGGTGGACGAAAAAGATGCCTTATATTTAGTGATTTAACCAATCACCTACTGCATGATAATCAGTAGCAGTATATAATCGGTTATTATAACGAAAGAAATAATAATTATAGTAGATTATAAAAACAAGGAACGGACGAAATAGTTTAGTCTAGGAAATCTTGTAAACTGAATAATGACTCATGGATAACCTCTGAAATGAGGCTAAGAGAATAAAATGGAGTGATATCTCAACTGATAGAAAACTATATATATCTATCAATCCAAGTAACTATGAAAATGAATCCCTATTTCATGGTATTATCAATAATAACCAAACTTGGAAGCCTACCGAAACTAAAAGGTATTCGATTTATTTTAAAATTTATTTTAAATTTAGTTTTGGTCATCTCACCTAAAAGTCAATAATGGTAAATATTAAGAGTAACTTTCATCCTCCTAAACCTCAATAATTGAATAAAATTAATTATTAAAACAAGGTA
Organism: 'Vigna radiata' phytoplasma; assembly: GCF_030586915.1. NCBI lineage: Bacteria > Bacillati > Mycoplasmatota > Mollicutes > Acholeplasmatales > Acholeplasmataceae > Candidatus Phytoplasma > 'Vigna radiata' phytoplasma. Next base: position 3,633 of record NZ_JAOSIS010000016.1, on the reverse strand, counting down.
TGCACTTTGGGGGCAAGGAGAAAGCAGAATCATAGTAGTCGTGAGAAATTTAAGAATCAAGTTGGAACACTTGATTAAACTGACTCACCAAGGAGCCAAGGAAAGCTTGGTACAAGGCGAAAGAGGAAATTTTTGTGATGGTTTAGTCATTTTGTAAATCTTAAAATTATCTGATTCTAATGTTTTAGATAAGCTAAAATAATGATTATTTATAAATATTAAAGAAATAAAGAGTTTTGATCTATCTAGATGGAGAAAAGCTCACGAAATATATAAATTTTTAGCTAAACCGAATTATCACTTAAATAATCGCCGGATGCTGGGAAACTAGCTTGTCCGGTGGTGTGTGGGGCTTATTATAATAGTTAGAAATAACGAAATGTAGTAATTCTATCACGATTCGAATCCCTTCTCAAACGCCAGACAACAATTCAATTTACTTCTATTTTAAAAAATTCATTAATTAAAATTAATTTTTATTATTAAATAAAAAATTTTTTTTTATTTAATAATGATAAAAGGAGAATAATTAAAATGGCTGTCCCCTTTAGAAGAACTAGTAAAACCGCTAAAAGAAAAAGACGTACTCATTACAAATTAAAATCACCTACTTTGGTATTATGCCCTGATACTAATAAATTTACTTTACCTCATCGTTTAACTAAAAATGGTGGTAATTTTTATAAAAATAAATTAATTTCGAAATTCAAAGACACGAATTAATCATATTTAAAAAAATATTTTAAATAAAAAAAGGTATAATATGATTAAAATTAAAACATCACAAGAAATTCGTAAGATATGGCTGAATTTTTTTATATCTAAACAACATAAGTTAGAACCATCAGCATCTTTAGTACCAGATAAAGACCCTACTTTATTATGGATTAATGCTGGTGTATCACCTTTAAAAAAATATTTTAATAACTCTGTTGTACCTCGTCATAAACGTATAGTAAATATTCAAAAATGTTTAAGAGCTAATGATATCGAGATAGTAGGTAAAACTTCACGTCATCATACTTTTTTTGAAATGTTAGGGAATTTTTCGATAGGAGATTATTTTAAAAAAGAAGCTATTGAATTAGCTTATGAATTTTTAACATCTCACGAATTTTTAGCCTTAGATATTAATAAATTATATATTACTTATTTTGAAAAAGATTTAGAAACTTATAATTATTGGCTACAAAAAGGTATCGATAAAAATAATTTAATTTCTTTAAAAGAAAATTTTTGGGAAATAGGTGAAGGACCATGTGGGCCTTGTACCGAAATTTTTTTTGATCGTGGTCCAAAATATGATCAACGTAATAGTGATCTGATTTTGAATAATATAGAAAACAATCGTTTTATTGAAATATGGAATATTGTTTTTTCGCAATATAATTTAGAAATTAAAAATAATCGCAAAATTTATCATGAGTTATCGAATAAAAATATCGATACTGGAGCCGGATTAGAACGTTTAGCTTGTATTTTGCAAAATAAAGATAATAATTTTGAAACAGATTTATTTTTACCTATTATTAAAAAAATTTCTATTTTAAGTAATAAAATATACCATTTAGACAAAAATAAAGAAATTTTTAATATTATTTCGGATCATATTAGAGCTTTAGTTTTTGGAATTGCTGATGGTGTTACGTTAGCTAATGATGGCAGAGGTTATGTTTTAAAAAAAATTTTAAGAAGAGCTTTTCAAAAAGGTATTAAATTGGGTTTTAGTAAACCTTTTTTATTTGAATTAGTTCCTACAGTAGTTAATATTATGGAAGATTTTTATCCATATTTAAAATCGAAAATTCCGATTATTCAAACGATAATTTTATCTGAAGAACAGAAATTTTTATTAACTTTATGCGAAGGTAAGAATAAATTTTTAGAATTTACGAAAACTTCGAAAAAACTTTCGGATTCAGATTTTTTTAAACTTTACGATACTTATGGGTTACCTCCAGAAATAATTATAGAATATGCTAAAAATGACAAAGTTTTAGCAGACACAAAAGGATTTGAAAAAATTTTACAAAAACAAAAAAAAATATCATCTAACCAAGGTAAAATGATTTTTAAAAATAAAAATTATCAAAATAATAATTATTATAATGATTTTAATATTAAAAGTGAATTTATAGGTTATGAATGTTTTAGTAATTTAGCTAAAATAATTAAAATTTTTGAACATGGAATTGTATTAGATAAAACCCCTTTTTATGCTGAAATGGGAGGGCAAGTTTCTGATTGCGGCATGATTAATCAAAGTTATATAGAAAAAGTTGTCAAATTACCTCATGGACAATTTTTACACTATACGAAAGATAATTTCGAATTAGGGCAGCAAGTAAAAACATTTATTGATTTACAAAAAAGACATTTAATTTCTTTAAATCATACGGCTACACATTTATTACACGCCGCTTTAAAAATATTATTCAACCCTGATATAAAACAATGTGGTTCTTTTTTAAATAACAAAATGTTAAAATTTGATTTTAATTATTATAAATCTTTTTCTTTAGAAGATTTAATCGCTATAGAACAAAAAATAAATTTATGGATTAATGAAAGTTATCCTATTAATATTAAAACAATGAGTTTTAAAGACGCTCAAGATCAACAAATACAATTACTAGAACAAATCGAGTATAATGACATTGTAAGAGTAGTAGAAATTCAGGATATTTCGACACAATTATGCGGCGGTACACATGCCTTTAATACTTTATTTTTGCAAAAATTTGCCATTTTATCTTATAATTCTATTGGTTCGGGTAGGGCGCCAAAGAGACCTAAAATTCGTGCTATCTAACCAATAGCCAGGGCGGATAAACCCTGAAAAGGATATGGTTGATATGATAAACGAAAGAATGTCATATTATAGCAGACCATAAAAGCGAGTTGCGACAAAAGCAAATTAGTCAAGAAGACTCAGCCACCAAATAATTCCATGGAGAAGCCTGAGATGGCCTAAGAAGGAAAATTGATGTAATCCTAAAACCTGCTCGAAAGTTGCTTAAACGAGCAGTCCAGAGTCTACCAGTACATATACTCGGTATTGGGTAGTTTATCAAACAATAAACCTGGAATCATCCTTCCAAGAAAGAAGGTTACTTCCCCTAAAGAATTAAGGTAGAATTTTAGCGTAACTTGGAGAATCCTAAAACTAAGTAATTAAGTTTACGGATCCGGAAATAAAAGCCCGGATGGTCAAGGATAAAGAATCTTTTTAGTAGTCGTAAGGATAAACCTAAATTTGGAATAATTTAGTTAATCGTCTTACCAAGAAGAGAGTTAATCACTCTTATAGGGCGAAAGAAGAAAGTAATTTACTAGTTATTCAATGGTATCGGGAAACGGGTTGATATATTATGTCAACAACGGTTTCACCAGAAACTAAACTTTCGCGAACATTGAATAAAATTCAATATTGTTCATCAAACAGCTACTCTTTAAAAAGAGAACTCCAGCAGGGAATGAATAACTTTTACAACACGTTAACAGCGTTTAATAAAATTGCGGCTAACAAGGGAGCGGGTACACCCGGAATCGACAATGAAACCATCGATGGAATCAATCTTAAGAAACTAGAAAGATACCATCGGGAATACGTCAATAATGGTTACCACCCGA